>JAQGPD010000266.1 GCA_028293305.1 Verrucomicrobiales bacterium
CCCACATCATGCGGGCGCAGCGGATTTTTCCTTCAACGATGGGCTCGGGAAAAAGCTCCAGGGACGCGTGGCGGTTGGCGGGATCGCGGATCAGTTTGAAATTTCCGCGCCGCACTTCCCAGCCTGGCAGGCGGTCGATCGCTTCGGCATTTTGCAGGTCCATGGGGACCCAGGACGGAGTGCTTGGATTGCTGGAGCTGCTGGAGCCGTTGGCTGTGAGGGAGTTGTCGGCGTCCTGGCCGGATGCGGCGTCGTTCGTGGAGGGTGGGTTTGTCGTGGTAAGCGGCGGGCCGTTTTTCCCGGAAAGTGAAGGTGCAGGCTCCGATGGGCTGAGGAAAAACACCACCGCGGCTCCGGCGAGCAGGAGGAGGGGAATCGCCGTGACGGGGAGGGACCGGGTGGCCATGGACTGGGGTTCAGGCGGAAAGCCTGAGATCAGGCTCCGCTGCCGGCGGTGACCATAGTGACGAGAGCCGAGGCTTTCTCGTAGATGCTTTTAACTTGCTCGGGCTCGAAGGGTTTGCCCTCCGGCATGTCGAGCAGGACGCGGATTTCCTCCAGGCCGGTCCGGAGGGGTTTCATCCACGGGCGCTTTTGGAGGGTGGGATTGAGTTCCCCGAGCATGGCGGAGAAATATTCCAGGAGGTCCGCGCGGGCGAGGAGGCCGGCGCGGTCCGGGGAAAAGGGATCCGAAGCCGTGCCGCTGGCGATCTGCAGCCCGCGCAGCCAGCCGCCCAGGCTGATGAGGTGGGCCATTTCCATGTCACGGAGCAGGACCATGTCGCTTTCCACGTCTTTTTGGGTGCCGGCGAGGTCGCTGCGCAGGGTTTTCCAGTCACCGAGGGCGCTGTTTTCCAGGAGGCTCTTCGCATGTTCCGTGACGCGGGCGCCCGCGCCGAGGACTTTCGCGTGTTTCAGGACCGCGCGGCCGGTGTCTTCCAGATCGGAAACTTTTTCGGTCTGGACGGAGAGAAATCCATCCCCGATGAGCACGCCCAGGGAAAGCGCGACGAGGGAGCGGTCGCTGGCGGTGCTTTTGGGAATGGGGCGCTTCAGTTTTTCATAGGGCAGGGTGCCCAGGGCCTCGAGTTGCGCGAAAATTTTCCGGATGGAAGGCGTGGTGAAGGCGTTGACGCCGTATTCCTCGCGGAGGTGATCGTCTTCCAGGAGGTCGTCCGGGACTTCCGGTTTTGCCTCCGGGGACTTGGATTTGGATTTTTCCCTGGGGGCGGGTTTTTCCGGCGCGGCGGCGGGCGGGGCTTCCGACTCCGGCGCGGGCGCGGGTGCGGGCGCCGGCTGGGTGGCCGGTGGAGCGGCGTGCGCGGTGACGGAAATGACACCGGGTATCCACAGGCTCAGAGCAGCGGCGGCGGTGAAAAATCTCAGGGGGGCGGACGGCGGGAGGATCATGGATCGCAAAGCGGGAAAGGGGCGGAGCCCCGGCGGGTCACGGCACTATGAAGTTGGAAGGGACTGATTTCGAGTCTTTTCCTGGGAATATTTGCTCTGTTGACGGGGGGGGCAAGCGGCTGCTTTTTCCCGCTCCCAGGCCCGGTGCTCCAAATACCGGGCCGATTTTGTTTTTGATATGCATTGGCTGACCCTTCTTTGGCTTTTCTGCTACACTTTCGTAGCTGTCGGCTTGTCCGCATTCGGCATCCACCGGTGGTTTCTGGTGGGATTGTTCTGGAAAAATCTGCGCAACTCCCCCAGCCCCAAGGGCCGGTTCACCGAGCTGCCGAGGATCACGGTGCAGTTGCCTATTTATAATGAGCAACTCGTCGTCTCCCGTCTGGTGCACGCCGTCGAAGCCTTGGACTATCCCCGGGAGCTTCTGGAAATCCAGATTCTGGACGACTCCACGGATGAAACCCGGGGCATCTGCGAGCGCGAGGCCGCCCAATTGAAGGCCAAGGGCTTCGATGTGACTTTGATCCATCGCACGGACCGCACCGGCTATAAGGCGGGCGCTCTGGAAAACGGGATGCAGCGCGCGGGAGGCGAATATATTTTTATTCTCGATGCGGATTTCGTGCCCGAGCCCCACATTCTGCACGAGCTCATCCACTACTTCACGGATGAAAAAATCGGCATGGTGCAGACCCGTTGGGGGCACTTGAACCGCGATTACTCGATTCTGACCAAGGCTCAGGCGTTGTTTTTGGATGGCCACCTGGTCGTCGAGCAAGTCGCCCGCAGCCGCACCGGACGCTTTTTCAACTTCAACGGCACGGCCGGCATGTGGAGAAAATCCACCATTTTGGATGCCGGCGGATGGGAGCACGACACGCTCACCGAGGATTTGGACCTGAGTTACCGGGCCCAGATGAAAGGCTGGAAATTTATTTACCTCAAAGACGTCATCAGCCCCGCTGAACTGCCGGTGGATATCAATGGATTCAAAAGTCAGCAATTCCGGTGGACCAAAGGCTCCATCCAAACCTGCCGGAAAATCCTGCGCCGCGTGTGGGCCACGGATATCCCGCTCCCCATGAAAATCGAGGCGTCCGTGCACCTGGGGGCGAACTATGGGTATCTCTTCCTGTTCATGATGATGTTTTTAATCTTCCCCGGCGCCGGGGCGGAATTTAAAATGGGTGGATACCGGGGACTGCTCTTCGACCTTCCCATTTTTCTCGTTAACACCGGATCCATTGTCGCCTTTTATCTGTCCAGCCAGCTCGCCGCCTATCCCGGAAAAGGATGGAAAAACATCATCTATCTCCCGGTTTTGCTGGGCTTGTGCATCGGACTCTCCATCAACAATGGAAAAGGCATATTGGAGGCAATGCTTGGCCAGGAAAGTGCATTCGTCCGCACACCTAAGTATGGAATTGAGAAAAAAGGCCAATTTTTTAAACCAGCCTCCGCCCGGTCGACGCGAAAAGGCGTGCTCCTCTTGGAAATCATCCTTGCTCTGTATTTCACAGGAGTCGTTATTTTTGCAATTTTAAATAATTACTGGAGTTCTTTGCCATTTCTGCTAATGTTCATGATGGGTTTTTGGTATGTGATTGCGGGTTCCTTCCCGAAATCTCCGAAAATTCCTCCATCCCCTGAACCAAACGGACCTGTCGCCGTTTAAAAATTCTAAAAAAATGAGTGCTTCTAAAAACTGCCACCTCCAAGTCCCCGGATCCCTCCGGCGATTGGTTGTTGCCGTTGCTGGATTGCTGGCAGCGGCCGGATTATCGAGCTGTTCCTCCACCAAGCCGACCCGTGAAATCCGGGTGAGCGTGGCGGACCAGAAGATGGCACTTTATGAAAATGGGGCCGCCGTCCGAGTTTACGGCGTTTCCACCTCGAAATTCGGTCTGGGAGACAGTCCCGGCAGCAACTGCACCCCCGTCGGGAAAATGCGCGTTGCCAAGAAAATCGGCAACGGCCTGCCCCCGGGCATGGTCTTCAAAAGCCGACGTGCCACCGGCGAAGTCCTCCGCCCCAACGCTCCGGGGCGTGATCCCATCGTGACCCGCATCCTCTGGCTCCAAGGCACGGAAAGCAAGACCCGCAACGCCTTCGGCCGCACCATCTACATCCACGGCACGCCGGAGGAATACAACATCGGGCGACCCGCCAGTTATGGCTGCATCCGCATGCGCAGCATGGATGTGATCGATCTCTACAACCATGTGCCTGAAGGACTTCCCGTCCAAGTCGTCAAAGGCCGCCTGCCCAGCGATGCCCGGCATCAGCCCTTGTATGTCTATACGCCGCCGCCCGCTCCGGTCAGTCCGTTGAAACAATATGGACCTGGAAAGCCAAACCGGCGCCCAATGACCAATGTCGCCAGTGTTTCCCCGCGCAAACTAAGGTGATTTCCTTGGCGGCGCCCCTTGACAGCCGGGAATCAGCGTTTAGTCTCCGCTCCCTTTTTAAGTTCCCGACTTTCCAACGCAAATGGCCAACAATAAATCTGCCAAGAAGCGCAATCGCCAAACGATTGCCCGCACCGCCCGCAACCGCTCCATCAAAACCCGGGTGAAAAACGCCCGCAAGGCCGCCCTCGCTGCGATCCAGAGCGGAGATAAGGACGCCATCGCCACGAAGGTTGCGATCTACGCCTCCACCGCCGACAAAGCGGCCAACAAGAACGTCATCCACAAAAACGCGGCCAGCCGCTTCAAAGCCCGCATCGCTTCGGCCCTGGCCAAAGCCTCTGCCCCCGCCACCGCTTAATCCCCTCCGGGATTCCGTGGAGCGGAAATTTCTTCCGCAGTCGACATTCCGGGATTTTTTGCCCAGCCCGGCAAAACGGTCCCCCGACACAGGCCCCCAGGCGGTCCTGACCTCATTTCACCAAAAACGTGCTTCCTTTGCGGGAAGCACGTTCTTTTGTTTTTCGCGGAGCGGGCGGCGGACAGCGGGCAGATGGCAGGGGGCAGAGGACAGACGTCGGCGGTCGGCGGTCGGCGGTCGG
>JAQGPD010000276.1 GCA_028293305.1 Verrucomicrobiales bacterium
GGCGTTGAGTTCCGTTTCGCTGAGCGGGCGGAGGGCTTCGGGGAGGTCCTCTTTTTTGATGGTGGCTGGATTCACTTTATCCTTGGTCACCGCGTCCACGAGGTCCCAATTTCCGTTCGCGTAGTTGGAGGAGGCTTTTGTCAGGGCGCGGGCCACGGGGGCGCTGGGAGCGGCCTTGGCGGCATTCACGTCCTGGATGGATTGGTTGGCGGATTTCTCCTCGCGCAGTGCGCCATAGCCGCAGTAGGTCTTGTTCAATTCCGTGCCCAGCCGGACGATTTCCGCGTCCTGCGGAGCGGGAATATGGGCCACGGCTTTGTCCTGATCTATGCATATATAACTGCCCTCGGCGAGCATGGCGCCTTGTTGCCAGCCGCCATTGATGCCGTCCTGACTGGATCCGCAATGGATCGTATTCACCACAATTCCCTTTCCGGTCGCGGCGCGGCAGGCTTCCACGGCGGAGACCGGACCCTGCGTGAAAGGCTCGTTGCCGGCCACGAAGACGGCTTTGTAAACGCCCGGTTCGGAATTCCATGTCAGGGACTGCACGGCCTCGCGGATCACCGCCCCGCAATATTCCGAGCCGCCATTCGTGCTCAGCGCGAAGAGCCGGCGGCTGACTTCATCGAGATCGCGCGTCAGCGGCGTGATCTGGCGGACCCACTGGCGGTCGGGACTGATGGTGTCATTGCCGTATTCATAAAGCGCGACCTCCAGCTCCGGGGTGCGGCCGTCGCGTTTGGCGGAGTTGAATTCGTTCACGATTTTCCAAAGCTGCGCGCGGGCCTGATGGATGAGGCCCTCCATGGAACCGCTGGTGTCCAGGCAAAGCGCCAACTGGACTTTCGGCGCGGAGCCCGGGAGCGCGGCGTCCGGGGCGGCCGAAGCGATGCGGGCCGCGGCGGCGGAAAAAACAAAGGCGGCGGCAAGGGCAGGGTGGATGAGGCGGTGGGTGATTTTCATGGCGGTGGGTTGGGTTAGTGAGTGAGGGGGGGGTGCGGTGGATTGGTTGAGAATGTCGTGCGGTGGAATGGTTAGGTCTGGATGGGGCCGGATATTTCTCCTTCGGCCTGACTCAATCTCCGCCCGCACCGGCTGCCCGTCTGTAAGGGCTCTGTAAAAACCCTGCCCCTACAGCGGGTGGTCCCGAATGGCTTTCCACCGCCCGGCCCGGCCCGGGTCCCTCCGCGCCGGATGACCATCCTGACGTTCCGTTGTTCAATTACCGGCCGTTTATTATGATAAATTTCCCGCCTGACAGACAGGGGAATCCCCTGCGTTGTATGGGTTCGGCCGGTGCGGGTTTGCCCGGCTTTCCTGCGATGGCGATCTACCGATTTTCTCTTCTTTTTCTGGCTGTTTTGACCGCATTGTCCCCCGCCGGGGACGGTGCTTTGTCGGGCGGAGCCGATCCTTCGTCCGGAGGGGCCGCCGCGCCGTCGCGTCTGACCCTGGAACAGGCATACGACCGGGCCCTGGCCACGGACCAGTCCATCGCCCTCGCCTTGCAGGCGGTCGTGCAGGCGGACCTGCAACCCGCCCGCGCCCTCACCCGCCTGACCCCGCGCCTGAACGGCACCCTCAGCGCGGACCAGAATGGCTCCGGGGATTCCGGGATCGACTTCGACCGCAACAACGGCGGCCGCACCCGCCTCTCGCTCAGCCAACCGCTCCTCGACCCCACCGTCGGTCCCGCCTACCGCGCCGGATTGCTCAGCGCCCAGGAAAGCCGCCTGGACTATCGCGCCACCGTCCGCGACACCGCCCTCGCCGTGGCTTCCGCCTATTATGAAGTCCTCCGCCAGCAGGCCCTCGTCTCCGTGAACAAAGAAAGCCTGCGCCTCGCCGAGGAACAGAAAAAACTCGCCGAGGAACGCCTCTCCGTCGGCGAGGTCATCCGCACCGACGTGCTCACTGCCGACGTCACCCTGCAACGCGCCAAGCGCACCCTGGTCGAGTCCGAAAACGCCCTGAAACTCGCCCGCACCATCCTCGCCAATATCCTGAACTACGACCCGGGCTCCACCTTCGAAGTCGTGGAACCCGCCGGCTATGCGCTTTCCGGAAAATCCCTCCCGGAACTCCGCGACCGCGCCCGCCGCCAACGCGATGACCTCCAGCGCCTGCTCACCGCCGTGGTCCGCCGGGGTGAAAATCTCAACGAAACCCGTGCCTCCTACCTCCCCAGCATCAGCGCCTCCGTCAGCGCCGGGCGGAATGTCAGCAGCAATTCCAACACCGACGGCATCAATGGCGAAACCGATTACTCCGCCGGACTATCTGTTAGTATTCCACTCTTCACCGGCGGCGAAAAAGCGCTGGATCTCAAACGCGACGAAGCCGAAATCGCCAAAGCCAAACTCGACTATGAACGCGCCGCCAAAACCAGCGACGAGGAAGTCACCTCCGCCTGGCTGGAAACCCGCACCCTGGAGCAGACGCTCATCAGCCTCCGTGCCGAGGTGAAATCCGCCGAGGAAAACTACTCGCTGCTGCAACAGCAATACCGGCTTGGCGAAAGCAAAAGCCTGGACGTCCTCCAGGCCCTCACGGATTTGAACACCTCGCGCACCGACCTCGCCGTCAGTCTCTATCAATTCCAGCTCGCTTCCCGCCAACTCGCCGTCCGCACCGCCGACTTTGAGCGCTCCCGCATTGAAAAAGCCGCCGCCCTCACCCGCCCGGAACCCGCGCCCGCCGCCCCGCGCATCAAGCCGGTGCCCGCCTCCACGGCCCCGCCCGGGCTCTTGAAGGTGCCGGGAAATTGAGGCCAGTTTCCGCACCCCCGCGCCGCGCGGCATCCGCCCCCGGCCACGCTCCGTTTCCTTTTTCCTCCCATGTCCCGCCCCCTCCTTTATCTGCGCCGCCTGCTCATCCTCGGCGCGCTCGGCGCCGCCGCGTGGTTTGGTTATGACTACTACACCAACCGTCCGCCGGAGGTCATCCAATACCGCACCAGCGCCGCGTCCCGCACCCCCGTCATCCATTCCGTCACCGCCACCGGCGAGCTGAAGGCGCTGGTCCTGGTGGAGGTCGGCAGCCAATTGTCAGGCACCATCTCGACGCTGAATGTGGACTTCAATTCCAAGGTCAAAGCAGGCGATGTGCTCGTCAAATTGGACCCCTCCACCTACCTCGCGAACCTCGCTCAAAACGAAGGCGAACTCGCCAACGCGGAGGCGGAACTCCAACTCGCCAGACTCAACGAGGACCGCAAAAAACAACTCCGCGCCAAGGAACTCGCCCCGGTCGCCGACTACGACAAAGCCGTGGCCGACCTCGCCCAGGCCGAGGCCCGCGTCAAAATCCGCACCGCTTCCCTGCGCAAAGTGCAGGTCGATTTGGAGCGCTGCACCATCTACGCGCCCATCGACGGAATTGTTATTTCACGCAAGGTGGACGTCGGCCAAACCGTGGCCGCGAGCCTGAATTCGCCCGTGCTTTTTGAAATCGCCAAGGACCTTTCCGTCATGGAAATCCACGCCAATGTCGCGGAAGCGGACATCGGCGGCGTGGAGGAGGATCAGGAAGTGGACTTCACCGTGGACGCTTTTCCCGACCGCACGTTCCATGGCAAAGTGAAGCAGGTCCGCAACGCGCCCACCACCGTGGACAACGTGGTCACCTACGTCACGGTCATCGCCGCCGATAACAAAGATCTCAAACTCAAGCCGGGCATGACCGCGAATGTCTCCATCATCCTGGCCAAACGCGACATGGCGCTGACCGTTCCCAACAGCGCCCTCCGCTTCAAACCGGAAATTGAGTCCGGTGCAGCAGGCGCCGCCCGACCCGCCAGTGGTGGCGGCACCCCCGGAGGCGGCCCCAGCACCGCAGCCGCCGGCGGCGGACGCGGGGAAGGTGGGCCCGGAGCCGGCGGTGGCGGTGGAGGAGAACGCCGCCGCCGTGGCGATGGAGAGGGACGCGGCGGTGGTGGTGGCGGTGGTGGTGGCGCAGGCGGAGCAAAACGCGACGGATCCCCGCCTAACCGGACGGTCTACGTGATCGATGTCCCCGGAACCTCCTCGAAAACCGCCACGTTGAAACCGCTCACCCTGACCACAGGAATCACCGATGGCAAAAACACCGAAGTCCTAACCGGACTGGAGGAAGGCCAGGAAGTCGTCACCGGCATCGTGATCAAAGAATCCGCCCCACCCGCCGGCGGTTCCAGCAGCCCCTTCGGCGGCGGCGGCTTCCGCCGCTAGCCTAACTCCAAAATTCACACCCAGTCGACCGGCCCCCCCTGGCCCGGCCCGTCGAACCAAGCTCCCACCCTGCCCACAGCCTGAATTCGCCATCAAGCTGGGGCGACTTACAAAGTCGCGGTCCAGCGCAGAGGACCGCGAATTTGGAAGTCGCCCCGGCATGCTGGCCTCCAAAGCCTTGGATCTGCACAAACACAGGCATCCACGCCAACGTTCAGATTAATGGTGCTTTATGGTAAATATAGTGTAAAAGCATCGCATGAAACAGCGCCGCGTCCCAGGGAAAGCAGCACCGGGGCAGAGCCCTCGAAACTTCCGCCCCCCGACCCCCGTTGCCGCTGGTCGTGTCCTTCCTGTCGTTACCGTTGCGCATTCTATTCTTTTGGCCGGCGGCTTTTTGCTGGCCCGCCCGGCCACCGCGTCCGCCGTTGATGGCAATAACAACCAACAAAGCGACCTCTGGGAGATGGTCTTCCAGGCGGCCGGACTCCCCGCCGCCGGCGACGCGGACCACGATGGATTTTCCAACACCTCGGAATCCAGCGCCGGGACCGACCCCTTTTCACCTTCCTCCTTCCCACTTCTATCAGCCGAAATCGCCGGGAACCTGACACATCTTTCCTTCGAACTCCCCGCCGGAAAAACCGCCCAGCTCCTCACCGCCCCGGACCCCGCCGCGCCCTGGGTGCCGCTTGGTAGCCCCATCCTCGGACTTGGACAACCCGACGACTTTGATGTCCCGATCACTTCAAACCGCGCCTTTTTCAAACTCCGCATCGGCGATGCGGACACGGACGGCGACGGGCTCACGGATTATGAGGAAAACCTGATAGGCTTCAATGCCGGACGGCAAAACTCCCAGCGTTCCGCCCTGACGGATTCGGCGCGCGCCGTCGCCGGCCTGACAGGAAACAACGTGCTGACCGTCGGCGTTTACGATGACACCACCTCCGAGCGCTGGCCGGAGCCCGGGCTCTTCGTCATCCGCCGCGCCGGCACCGGACTCCAACCCCTGACCGCCACTCTAACTTTTTCCGGCA
>JAQGPD010000317.1 GCA_028293305.1 Verrucomicrobiales bacterium
TCCCGCACGGCGCGGGCCTGGGCGGCGGCAGCAGTGATGCGGCGGCGGCGCTGCGGCTGGTGCAGGCGGCGTTCCGTCCGGATTTGACCGCGGCCTCCCTGGAAAAAGCGGCGGCGGCGGTGGGGTCGGATGTGCCATTTTTTCTGTCAGGACTGGTGGCGGACGCGACCGGCCGCGGGGAGCGCGTGGTGCCGGTGCCGGAGTTCCGGGAGACGACGCGGGTGGTTTTGGTGAAGCTGCCTTTCGGCATTCCCACGCCCTGGGCTTACCGGCAGTGGAAGGATTCGCAACCGGTGCCGGGGTTGCCATACGAGGGGCAGGTTTTTCCGTGGGGACTGATGGTCAATGACTTGGAGCGGCCGGTCTTTGAGAAATACCAGATGCTGGGGCATTTGAAGGCCGCGC
Organism: Verrucomicrobiales bacterium; assembly: GCA_028293305.1. GTDB lineage: Bacteria > Verrucomicrobiota > Verrucomicrobiia > Verrucomicrobiales > V1-33 > CAIZWU01. The sequence continues at coordinate 406 of JAQGPD010000317.1, forward strand.
TGCGGGCGGTGCCGGGTGTCACGGGGGCCTTGATGTCAGGGAGCGGATCCACGGTTTTTGCCCTGCTGGAGGAGGATGCGGATGAGGAATCGCTGCGCGCGGCGGTGGTGGAGGAAGTGGGGGGTGAAGTGCGGATCATCGGGACGCGATTGTCGCCGGGTCTGCGGCCGGTGAGCGGGGTGGCGGTGTAAATGCCCGGGTTGCTAAGATACGTTGCGCTTTTCCCTGCAAAGCCCTTTACTGTTGGCTGAATTTCCCCCTCCGGTTTTATGTCCCTTTCCCCCCCCTCCCTGGACTGGATGGTGCTGCAATGCGGCTCCTGCGGCACCCGCATGAAGGTGAACCGCGGAGTCGCGGCCACCTCGCAATTGTTATGCCCGAAATGCCGCACGCCCGTGCCTTCCGAGGACGGTGAGGAGCCCGCCGCGCCCGCGTTTCCACCTGCGCCGGAACCGCCGGCTGCGGCTCCGTCCACCACGCCGTCCTCCACGCCGTCCACCCCTGCTTGGCCGCAGGACTCCGGACAATCTCCAAGTCCTTCCCTGCCAACGGGAAATGCAGCTTGGTCCCAGGAATTCCGTGCCGATCCGCTCCCGGAGCGGGCGCCGGCTCCGCCCCCGGCCTCGCGATCCGCCTTGCCGAAACGTGAGGAAACCGTGCTCCAGGGCCGGAGCTTCGAGGACACCCGCCGCAACTTTCCGGATCCCACCACGGCCGCCGCCGCACACCCGGAATTCGAGGGCGGCCTGCCTGCGGAAACCGACGACGATTTCCCGGAAGACGAGTCCGGCCCACGCCAACTTCACCCCGAAGCGCGCCGTCGGGTAAAAATCAAAAAACGCCGCACCAAGCGGCCGCAAGCCCGCTATGTGGAGCTGACGGATTGGGACCAAAGCGAACTTTCCGGCATTCCGGAAGCGGAAATCGCGGCCGACATCTGGGCGGACGCGAAGCCGCTGCCCGAAGATGTGAGCCCCAACGAGGAGGCGAACGAATACCTCGTTGAATCCGTGGACGATGACAGCGGACAGACCCGGACCACCAAGAAAAAGGTGCGCCGCCGCCGCTTGCTCCTGGGGGCCAGGCTGTTTTTCACGCGGTTCATGGCGCTTTCCCGCTACATGGGCGCGGCATTGGCCCTGCTGGTCGCGGGCGCTGGAATTTATGGATTTTACGTCTTTTTCCAAAAATACAACGCCTCGCCGCTTCCTTCAGTGGTGGAAACGCCGATCGACCGTGCCGTCCTGACCAGTTACGACTCCCAGGGCGCTGAAAAAGCCGTGCGCGATTTCCTCGCCGCCGACGGCATCGAGGCCAAGCTGGCCTTCGTCCGCCAGCCCCAGCGCATCCGTCCGCTCATGCAAAAATGGTATCGCGGCGAGCGCACCGCCGGACCCTTGCAGGTGGGCGAGCCCCTGAGGCAGGACAAACGCGCCGGGGAGGAAGGCACCGGCACTTATTATGTGATCCTGGCCATGCCGGTGCAGGTGCCGGACCCGCTGAATCCCGGCAGCACCTACGAGGAAACCACTTTTTTCGCAGTCGAGGAAATCCGTGAAGGCCCGGTCAGCCGGTATTTGGTGGATTGGGAAACCTCCACCGGCTACCAGGAAATGCCCTTGGAGACCTTCAAATCCACCATGCCGCCGGAAGCCTGGCCTTTCCGTGTTTACATGAAGGCCGCGGACTACTACAACCACGGCTTCAACGAACTGGAATGGCAATGCGTGCAACTTTACTACCCCGGCCGGGACTTCCAGCTCTTCGGTTACATCAACCGCTCCTCCCTGGAGGGACGCAAAATGCTGCCCCTCGTGGAGAACAACCGCAGCGCCGGCATCATCGCGGAACTGAAGTATCCGAACGACCCCGCCTCCCGCGAGCAGGTGATCGTCCAACGCATGATTCATTCCTCCTGGTTTTATGCAAAACCGGAAGACGCCGCTCTCCCCGGTGATCCCCCGCTTCCCCCTTCCCCCCAGGATTCCTCCAAATAATCCAACTGAACCCCGGCGATGGCCCACTCCAAATCACGCTCCCAAAAGCCTCCAAAGTCCAACCCGCCAAAGGTTGGCAGGGTCGGCGCCGCCGTCGGCCAGGAGGAGGAAACCGAGTCCGGAATCAAGTCCGGGGCGATCAAAAGCCGGGAGCCTGACAAGTCGGTGGACGGGGCCGCCGAAGCGGTCGCGGAATCGTTGCCATTGACTGAAAAATTGGAAGAATCGGACCAGTCGGAAGCAGTCGATAAAGCCGAAATCGTGGATGAAACGGTCGAGAGCGCAGGGACCGCCGAGCACGCGGATACATCCGAACGCGTCGAAACCGTCGAGCATGCGGAGACGGAAGAAGAACCCGAACATCCCGAAGAATCCCCCGAGCCGGTTCCCACCGCCGACAGTTTCGAATCCAACCCGGCCGCAGGTCTGGAAAACGAACCATCCCTGGCCGAGGACGCGCCTGACGCGCCTAACACGCCTGCCGAGCCTGACGCCATGTCAGCCTCCGTGACTTCAGAGGATTTGCCCGCTCCCACCAACCCCGCTGCCTCCGGCGTCGCCGTTGAATCCGGGCACTTGGCCACTGCCGCCGATCCCGAGGAAATCCCCCAGGCGATCCCCGTCCGCGCCAAGCTTCCCAATCGCCCGGACCGGACCCCGTCCGCGACCTTGCCGGGCCTGGATTTTTCAAAACCCGCGCCCCGTGCGGCTGCGGCGGATAGCTTCGAACAAAACCCGCTGGCCGGGCTGCGACCTTCACAACTCGATGGCGCGGAACGACTTGCCTTGGACGACGGCACGCGCCTGCGCGAGGCCTTGCGAAGCGTCATTCAGGACGGCGATAACGTGAAGGACGCCGCCAAGGACTGGAACGTCACGCCAAAATCCATCGCGGAATGGCGCAGCCGCTACCAGGACCTGCTCCAACAGGATTCACCGGCCACTTTGCTGGAAGTCGGCCACGGACCCAAGGATTCCGACCTGACTCAAATCCCCGAAGCCGCCCGGGAAATATTCACTGAGAACTGGGATCGCCTCGTCACCGAAACCGCCGCCACGCCGCGCGATTTCAAGCAAAACCGGTCCCAGGTTTTCCTCCAGACCTCCCCGCTCACCTCATGGCTGTTTCAGGATGGGGAACTGGACCGCGGAAACCTCGCCGGCTTGTTCAGCGTCCTCGTGGCCATCGCCATCGTGGCCTCGTTCCTCATCGCCGACCGCAACCCCGCCGTCTCCGTCCCGCTGCCCGAGCCGCCGCCCCGCGATGACCTTGTTATTGATGAAGCCGCCAAGGTGGCCGAGAACTTTCTCAAAGCCCCCAATTGGCAGGAGCGTCTGAAATACGTCCGCCATCCGGACGCCGTGAAAGACATGATGGAGGAATACTACCGGGACCATCCGGACGGCCCCATCACCGACGCCACGCTTTCCCTCGCCATGCCCGCGCGGCATCTCGTGAACCTCAGTTATGACATCCCCTCCCAGGGCCGGTCGCACTTTTTGTGCGTGGTGAAATCCAAGGGACGGCACGTGGTGGACTGGGAAAGCTCCTCCATTTACCAGGAGGCCCGCATCGCCAAACTCCGTCAGGAAAAATCCACCCTTCCCACGCGCATCGCCGTCACCCTGACAAAAAGCGAGGAGACCGACTACTACAACTACGCCTTCCGCGACGCCACGAAATGGGTTTGTTATAAACTTGGCTATCCCGGACTCACCGTGAACCTTTTCGGCTACGCCCAGCGGGACTCCAGCGACGCCATCGCGCTGGACGCCATGCTTGAAATCGTGAGCCAGCACGCCGTCGTCATGGAAGTGCGTTTCCCTCCGGATTCGACCGTGGACAATCAGGTGGAGATCATCAGCGTGCTCCGCAACGAATGGGTTCCTGACGAACCTTGAAGGCGGGACGGTGCTTCCCGACTGGGAGCAATTTTATAAGGATGAAGGCTGTGCCCGGCTCCGGAGGGGTTGAATCTTGATAGCAACAGTGAGCCGTTATATCTCAGCTCCGTGGGGCGACATCTGCCTTCATCGGCGTGGAATATGCCGCTCCTCCGGAGCTCGATCCTTTTTCCCATGTCGGTGGCTATAAAGATTCCGGCCCTCCGGGCCTAACCATCCAGAGGCGTCGCGGCTGCATTCATATCGAATACCAATTCCAGCTGAGAATCGGTATATTTCCCGCCCTGCGTTTCGCGACCGCCACGCATTCAAATGGCTGTATGCATCATTCCAATCAAAGATCCGGCCGGATTACGCCAAGGGCGTTAGGGATTTCAGCCTGGGGTTGCCGTGGCCACGGCTACCCCAGGAAGTGGCCACAACGCATTTTGAACCGCAACGCGGTTCCGGAAATAGGTCAATCCATGAAGCTTTCACGGACTGGGGTTGCCATGGCGGCCGGGGATCCTGAACCCCTTCAGGGTTCGGGATTTCGCGGGTGAAGGACCTGGGGTAGCCGACCACGGTCGGCAACCCCAGGCTAACATCCCCAACGCCCTTGGCGTAATCCCGGACCGGTAAATACGGCAGGAATTATCCCGCAGGTGTTAGTAAAAGATCGCGGCAGGTAGTGATGCTGGAAAAGCGCGTGTGGAATTTACCGATTCCCAGCTGGAATTGGTATAACATCCAAGCGCTGGCGCCGCTGGGGCGGGGCTGTGCGTCGGGAGCAGGTTCGATGTTAGTTCACATAACACATTTCCGCGGTCATGAGCAGGGCCTGGGCGTATTTTTCCCAGGAGGTCAGGGGACTGCGGTCCACCTTTTCCGCGGAGGGATCGCGGACGGCTTCCTTGATGGAGGCGGATTGGTTTTTGGGAGCCATGGCGGCGCGTTGCGCCTGGCGCTGGCGGCGGGCTTCGGCGATCAGATAGGCTTTCCGTTGCTCCCTGGTCATTTTGGAAAGGTCCGGCGGGGTGTCCGATTTTTGAGTGAGGACGGGCTCGAGACCGAGCGTGGGCTGGCTGCCGACATAGACCAGGGCGAGGGCGACCTCCTTGGGTTTCGGCCAGCGTTGATAGATGATTTCGTAGAGTTTTTTGAGTCGGTCCGAGTCGGTCGCGCAGGCCTTCACGTCGGCGCGGGCCATGATGTTCCGGGCCTGCTCGATAACAAGAAGGCTGTTCATGCGGAAGAGCGCCTGCTGGGGGACGATGGTCTGGAAGCGGCGGCCGGTGGGCAGCGCGGCGTTGGCGACGTCGAAGTGGCGCATGAATTCCGCCATTTCATTGCGGTCGATATAACCATAAATGCTGCGCCGCTGGCTGTAGGGCTCGCTTTCAATGTTCACGGGATGTCCGCCCATCGTGAGGTCCAGTTGGCCGCCCATGAAGAGCACGCTGTCGCGCATGGATTCGAAGTCCATGCGGCGCAGATTCTGGCGCCAGAGCAGGCGGTTGAAGGAGTCGATGCCCGCCTTGGCGGCGTCCGGTTCACTGGATTGCTGCCAGGTTTTTGAAAGCAGGATGGTGCGGTGCAGTTTTTTGACGGACCATCCATTCCTGACAAATTCCCCGGCCAACCAGTCCAGCAGCGCGGGATGGGTGGGCGTGCCGCTTTGCACCCCGACGTCGTCCGGCGTGGAGATGAAACCCTCACCGAAATGATGCTGCCAAACGCGGTTCACCAGCACGCGGGCGGTCAG
>JAQGPD010000345.1 GCA_028293305.1 Verrucomicrobiales bacterium
CCTGAATCCGTTGCTGACGGGGCAGGGGAGCTTGAAGCTGACGGATAAAGGCGAGGCGCTGATCGAGGCGAAGGTGCCGGCGACGTTCGGGGTGCCGGGGCCGAAATTGGTTAGCGTGAGTGCGGAGATCACGGACCTGAATCAGCAGACCATCGCCGAGGAATGGCAGCGCACGGAGCACACCAGCGATTTTTACATCGGGGTGCGCCGTCCGGCGAATGCGGTGAATTCCGGGACCACGGTTCCGATTTCCCTGGTGGCGGTGGACAAGGACGGCAAACGCCGGAAGGAGGCCGTGACCGCCAAGGTATTGATCGAGCACCTGACATGGAATGCCGTGCGGGTGCAGACAGCGGGTGGCGGGACGGATGTCCGGAATGAACTGATCTTTGCCAAGGTCGGTGAGGAGGATGTGACCATTTCCCCGGAGCAGGGCAAAGAGGAAAGCTGGAGCTTCCAACCCAAAGTCGCGGGCACGCACAATCTGACATTCACGACCAATGACGCCGGCGGCCGCCCGGTGCGGACGGTGGTTAGTATTGACGTCTATGCTCCCAAGGAAATGGCGTGGCAGCAGGAGGACGGAGTCAAGACGGAGCTGCTTCCTGACAAGGATTCCTATCAAGCCGGGGAGACGGCGAAAATTGTCGTTAAGTCGCCGTTTTCCGGGACTGCCCTTGTTACCGTGGAGCGGGAGCGGGTGCTGTATTCCACGCTGAAAAAAGTGGAGTCCGGCGGGACCATTGAATTGGTGGTGGATCCCGACTGGGCTCCGAATGTGTTTGTCTCCGTCCTGCAGGTCCGTGGCGGCGCCGGCGATCCCCGGGAGCATAAGCAGCCGGATTATCGTATGGGATATGCCGAGCTGAAAGTGGCCGACACGAGGAGCAAACTAACGGTGGAGCTGCAACCCGCTCAGCCTGAGGTCCGTCCGCGGGGCATGGTGGAGGTGACGGCGGTGGTGAAGGACAGCGGGGGCAAGCCGGTGCCGGAAGCGGAGCTGGCCGTGTGGGCCGTGGATGAGGGAATCCTCAGCCTGATGCCATGGGAGGTGCCGGATCCGGCCGGGACGTTCCATTATGACAGCTCGCTGTCGGTGCGCACCGGGGTCTCCCTGCAAAGACTGCTTCCGGAGGATCCGGAAAAGCGCGAATTCGCCAACAAGGGATTTGTGATAGGCGGGGGCGGGGACATGGAGGGAACCGGCAAGGCGATGCGCAAGGATTTCAAACCCACCGCCTACTGGCATGGCATGCTGCGCACCGGCGCGGATGGCCAGGTGAAAGTTAGCTTTCCGGCTCCTGACAATCTGACGGAGTTCCGGCTGGCGGCCGTGGCCTGTGAGGGAACCTCCCGGTTCGGCAGCGCGGAAAACCATTTCAAAGTGAACCAACCGCTCATGATCGAGCCGGCACTGCCACGCTTCGCGAATGTCGGGGACCAGGTCACGCTGAAGGCGGTCCTGCATAACACCACGGACCAGGCCGGGGAGGTGGAGGTGGAATTGATCGCCGATGACCACATCGTCCTGATGGATCCCCAGGGACGGAAAACCATCGAAAATAAATCCCTGAAACAGACCGTGAGCCTGGCCGCGCAGCAGTCGAAGGCACTGGCATTTCCGGTGAAGTTCGCCGCGGACGGTCCGCTGACCCTGCAATGGAAAGCGACCTGCGCCGGTCAGCCGTTGTTGGCGGATGCGGTGGAATCCAAATTCAATGTGGGCTTTGCGGAACCGCTTTTGCGCGAGGTCAACTTCACGCAGCTGAGCGCGGAAAAAAATGGGTCCAACCTGCTGGACAAAGTGCGGCCGGAATTGTTGGAGGGAACGCACGGCAAGGTCACGGTTACTTTGGCTAACAGCCGGGTGCTGGAGGGCGCGGAAGCGGTCATGCATTTGCTTCACTATCCCTATGGCTGCGCGGAACAGACGATGTCGTCCATGCTTCCGTGGCTGACCCTGCGGGATTTGAAACAGGTGCTGCCGGACTTGAACAAACCGGACGGGGAGATTGCGGATGCCATCCAGCGCGGCTGCGATCGTTTGTTATCCATGCAAACGGAAAATGGCGGCCTGGCTTATTGGCCGGGTGGCGAGGAGCCGTCCCTGTGGGCGAGTTCGCATGGGACGCTGGGTCTGGTGATGGCATCGCGTTCCGGGGCAAATGTCCCCGCCGGCCGCCTGGAGGCCCTGACCAAATGGCTCTCCGGCGCGTTGCGCGAGGCGGGGGATGCGGACAGCTGGGCGCTGACCGAGCGTGCCTACGCGGCCTATGCGCTGGCCCTGGCGGGCAAGGGCGAACCTGGTTATCATGAGGTGTTATTTGGAAAACGCGACACCCTGGCACCGAGTGCGCGGGCTTTGCTGGCTCTGGCCATTGCCGAAAGCGAGGGCCCGGTGGACATGGTGAAGCAGGTGCTGGCCGTGAAACGCGCGGTGGATCCTGACTGGTGGTGGGGCGGCAGCAGTGCCCAGGCGATGCGCGCGATGGCGCTTTTGAAAATCAAGGATCCGGGCGCCGACGATGAAATGGGCCGGCTCCTGGCGGCGCGCAGCCCGCGCGGGGATTGGCGGAACACCATTTCCAATGCCTGGGTTCTCATGGCGCTCAGCCGCGAGGCCGCGCTGACCCCGCCCTGGCAGGGTGGACAGCCCGCGGTGCTGACCCTGGATGGAAAAACCCAGGAAATCGCCCTCCCGGCCACTCCGGCATCGCAAACAGTTTCGTTGGATTTCCGTCCGGGCGCGGCCTTGCCGGTTTTGTCAGCGACCCTCCCGGCCGGTCAGCGGCTGTATGCGAAAATCGAGATCAGTTCCCGCGCCAAACCGGGTCCGCAGCCCGCGCGTGAGGCCGGATTCAGCATCGCCCGCAGTTGGCGGAAGGTCGCGCCGGATGGCACGCTTTCGGAACCCGGCGCGTTGCGCACCGGCGATTTGGTGCAGGTGACGCTGAAATTGGATGTGCCAGGACCGGCGGAGTATTTGGTTATCGATGACCCACTGCCTGCGACCTTTGAAGCGGTGAATCCCAACTTCACCTCCATGGCCTCGGCGGAAGTGGCGGACACCGCCGGGCAGACGTGGTTCTCGGACTTCACGGAAATGCGCCGCGACCGGGTGTTGTTCTTCCGCGACGACTTCCAAGGAAAAGGCACTTTCCGCGTCAGCTATCTGGCGCGCGTCGTGGCCGAGGGCACCGTCACGGTGCCGGCCTCGCGGATTGAAATGATGTATGATCCGTCCCGCTTCGGGCTGTCGCCTTCCCAGACCCTGACCACGGAAGCGTCTCCGGACGAGGCCGTGGCCGGGCGTTAGGACGGGGCGGGAGTGGTCCGCTGGAGAGTAGTCCGCTGAAGCGTGGTCCGCACCAGAGTAGTCCGCACAGTCCTCTGTGCGGCATCAGAGCATTGGTTTTTTCAAAGCTAGGGCTTTTTCAGAAACTTGGCGGTTTTTTGGATCAGCAAGGTTTTTGTTGAGGGGCTGGGGCTTTTTGGGGGCCGATGCTTTGAGGAGAGCCGATGCTTTGAGATGCCGATGCTTTGAGCGGCCAATGCTTTGAGGAGCCGATGCTTTGAGGGGCCAATGCTTTGAGAACCGCACAGAGGACTGTGCGGACTACTCTGTGCGGACTACTCTGTGCGGACTACGGTGCGGGCCTGCCGGCGGTGTGGCTTCCCGCTTGCCGTGGAGGCGGGGCAGGGTTGTGATGCGGGGATTCAACGTCCGGAATTTATAACAATATTATGTGGAAAGGCAGATTTCAGCAGGAGACCTCGGGTCTGGTGCAGCGTTATGGAGAGTCGATCTCCTTCGACTGGCGTTTGTATAAATACGATATCCTGGGCTCGATGGCGCAGGCCGAGGCTTTGGCGCGCGCCAAAATCATCACCCGCGCGGAGATGCAGGCGATTCATAAGGGGCTGAAGGAGATTGAGGGGGAAATCGAGTCGGGGAAATTCGAGTGGAAAATGGCGTTGGAGGACGTGCACATGAATATCGAAAAAGCGCTGACCGCGAAGATCGGCGCGCCCGGCGCGAAGCTGCACACGGGCCGCAGCCGGAATGACCAGGTGGCCTTGGACATCCGGCTTTATTGCCGTGCGGAAGGCCAGGCGGTGGTGGATTTGATCCGCGGCCTGCAGCGCGCCCTGACAGAAGTGGCGCTGCGCTGGCAGCATGTCATCATGCCGGGCTACACCCATCTGCAACGCGGACAGCCGGTCATGTTTTCGCATCATCTGCTGGCTTATGTGGAAATGTTGGACCGCGATGCCGGGCGCCTTCTGGATGCGGTGAAGCGCCTCAATGTCATGCCGCTGGGCTCGGGAGCCCTGGCTGGATCCACCATCGTGCTGGACCGCGAGTTTGTGGCGGAAAAACTCGGTTTTGCAGGCGTCACCCGCAATAGCATGGATGCCGTGGCGGACCGGGATTTCGCGGTGGAGCTGTGCGCGGCGTTGGCACTGTGCGGCACGCATCTTTCCAGGCTGAGCGAGGACGTGATCCTGTGGGTCAGCGCCGAGTTTGGTTTTGTGACCCTCAGTGATGCCCACACGACCGGCAGCAGTCTGATGCCGCAGAAAAAAAACCCGGATGTCGCCGAGCTCACGCGCGGAAAAACGGGCCGGCTTTATGGCAACCTCATGAGTTTGCTGACATTGCTGA
>JAQGPD010000359.1 GCA_028293305.1 Verrucomicrobiales bacterium
ACCAGTCAGCGCAATTCCCTCCTTTTCAACACTTTCCACCGCCATGACCCGCTTCACCCTATCCCTCTTCCTGCGCGCCGCCTGCATCGGCACCGCAGCCCTCTCCCTCGCCACCCCGGCCTTCGCCGAATTGGGCAAAAAAGAAGGCAGCCCCGCCAATGACCCCGCCTGGGTCAAAAAAACCGCCGCGGAAATCGACAAACGCCTCGGCGCCGGATTCGTGAAGGAAAAAGTCAAACCCCTCCCCGCCGCGGACGACTCCCGCTGGATGCGCCGCGTTTACCTGGACGCGATCGGCCGCATCCCGACCTTTGAGGAAGCCAAGACCTTCCTGGACGACACCGCCCCGGACAAACGCGAGAAACTCGTGAACCAGCTCCTGGCCTCCGAAGGCTACGTCGGTCACATGTATAACTACCTCTGCGACCTCCTCCGCGCCACCAGCTCCCTCGGCACGGACGGCACCCGCAGCGGCGTCCCCTACCTCCGCTGGATCCGGGAATCCGTCGCCACCAACAAACCTTACGACAAATTCACCTACGAACTCCTCACCACCAACGGCGGTGGCTGGGAACCCGGCAAAGGAGCCGTCGGTTATTTCGAGCGCGACCGCGGCATGCCCCTGGATAACATGGCGAACACCACGCGCATCTTCCTCGGCACCCACATCGAGTGCGCCCAATGCCACGACCACCCGTATGACAAGTGGAAGCAGCTCGATTTTTATGAAATGTCCGCCTTCACCCACGGCCTCCAAACCGGAAGCCGCGATGAACGCTCCCGATACGCCAACGAAAAATACAACGGCAAGAACTCCGAGGAGGACCGTTCCCGCCGCGACCTTTACCGCTGGCTGAACGAAAACATTTACGACTTCGGCGTCAGCGGAAATGGCGACGGCGCCATCACGCTCCCCATGGACTTCAACGGCAAGGGCGGCAAACCCGCCGACGTCGTCAAAGCGCGCTCCGTCTTCCCCGGTGCCTCCAGCGGCCGGCGTGAAGGCGATGACGCCCGCGGAAAATTCGCGAAATGGGTCACCGATCCGTCGAATCCCCGCTTCACCATGCTGATCGCCAACCGCATGTGGAAAAAAGTCATGGGCATCGGCCTCTTCGAACCCGTGGACAAATACACGGAGCCCAGCAAGGACAACCCGACCGGCACCGTGGTCAGCAACCCGGAAGTCCTCGCTTACCTCCAGCAGGTGATGAAGGACGTGAACTACGATCTCCAAGCCTTCCAGAAAGTCCTCTTCAACACCCGCGGTTACGCCCTCGGCACCAACCCCACCGCCGTCGACCCCCGCATGCCCTACGCCTTCCAAGGCCGGGCCGTCCGCCGCATGACCGCGGAACAAGTCTGGGATTCCATGGCCTCACTCGTGGTCCCCGACATCGACTACCGCAAAGGCACCGCCCTGGAACCCACCGCCCGCGTTTACGGCCGCAACCTCGGTCAGAACGCCTACGAAATCTGGAAGGAACTCAACAAGGGCGACATCAAGGCCATGAACGCCTGGGTGGACCGCGTTTCGAAGGAGCTCAGCTCCGGCAAAGGCAACAAGGATGAAGCCTTGATGGACACTTCCATGATGGCGGAAACCGATTCCAAATCCGCCTCCATGGACGCCGCCAAAGGGGCCGGCTTCAACAAGGACCTGCTCCGCTCCTCGGAACTCCCTTCCCCCACGCCTCCCAGCCACTTCCTCCGCAAATTCGGCCAAAGCAGCCGGGAGGTCATTGAGGGCGGCTCCTCGGACTCGGACGTGACCCAGGTGCTCTCGCTGATCAATGGCCACGTGGAAAAAACCATCATCGGCGACTCCAAAGCCATCGTTTACAAAGCCATCGACGCCGCCTCCACCCCCGAGGAAAAGACCAAGGCAGCCTTCCTCACCATCCTCAGCCGCTACCCCACCCCGGCGGAACTGGACCTCATGCTCCCCGAAGCCAAAAAAGGACGGGACGGCGTGAAAAACATCATCTACGCGCTCCTCAATTCCAACGAGTTCATCTTCATCCTCTGATTCGAAGGTCCAAGGTTTCAGGATTCAGGGTGCTGGCACAAAATGCCAAAACCCGGACTTCCTGAAACCTGAAGCCTGAAACCTTTTGCCTCCCCCTCCACTCCTATGCGATTCAACAACGCCGACGAATTCACCCGCCGCGAATTGATGATCAAAATGGCGAAATCCGCCTTTGGCATCACCCTCGCTCCCATGTTGGGGAACTCCCTGGCCACCGCCGCGGATTTCACCCCCAACCGCCCCCGCGCCGCCAAAAGCGTGATCTTCCTGATGATGTCGGGCGGCATGAGCCACCTCGATACCTGGGACGTCAAACCCGAAAGCAAAGCGATGGGTGACACCAAGATCATCGATACCAGCGTGTCCGGCATCAAACTCTCGGAAAACCTGCCCAAATCCGCCAAGCAAATGCACCACATGGTGCTCATGAACGGCATGTCCACCAACCAGGGCGCCCACGAACAAGGCACCTACCTGATGCAGCGCAGCTACGACATGCGCGGGACCATCGTCCACCCCGCCCTCGGTTCCTGGGTCATGCGCCTCGCCGGCAAACGGAATGACAATATCCCCGGTTTCGTCTCGGTCAGCGGCGACCCGAACATCGTGAACGGCGGCTTCATGGGCGCCAAATTCGCCGGCGTTCCCATCGGGGACCCCACCAGCGGCCTCCAGGACAGCATGAAACCCGGCTCCATCACGGATGAGGATTTCACAAAACGCCTGAAACTCGCCGACTCGCTGAACAAACAATTCCACACCGTCGTCAACAGCCCCGCCATCCGCGACCACGAGGGCCTCTACACGGACGCCCTCCGCATCATGCGCTGCGAGGACCTCAAGGCCTTCGACCTCGGCAAGGAACCCACCGAAGTCAAAGACGCCTACGGCCCCAGCCGCTTCGCCCAGGGCTGTCTCCTCGCCCGCCGCCTCGTGGAACATGGCGTGCGCTTCATCCAGGTCACCCACGGCGGATGGGACACCCACTACGACAACTTCACCGCCGTCCCCGCCCGCTGCAAGGACCTCGACGACGGCCTCAGCGCCCTGCTCGCCGACCTCAACCGCCGCGGCCTGCTCGAGGAAACCCTCGTCGTGGTCGCCACGGAATTCGGCCGCACCCCGGAAATCGTTTTGGAACACCAAAAAGGCCGCGACCACTATCCCAAAGCCTTCTCCTGCGTCATGGCCGGCGGCGGCCTGAATGGGGGTCAGACCTACGGCAAAACCGACGCCAACGGGGCCAAGGTCATCGAAAACATCACCACCCCGCAGGACCTCAACGCCACCATCGGCTACGCCCTCGGCCTCCCGGTCGACCAGGTCATCATCTCCCCGAGCGGCCGGCCGTTCACCGTCGCCAACAAGGGCAAACCCGTCACCAGCATCTTCGCCTGATTTCCACTCCTCCTCCCCCGCCCCGGTGCGCCCGTGGCAGCGGGAGGAATCCCATGGCGGAAAAAATTGAAAGACGGCGCGGCCATCCAGGTCAGCGCCGTCTTTCCACATCCACCCCAAATTCTCCTCGGCCGATTCATCTTCCGGCCCCGTTCCCCGAATCGGATTCCTTTCCCTCTCGGTCCGAGGTTTAGTAAGTTAGCTGCCCGCCCCGATTCCTGATTCCTAATCCGCCCTCCATCCCCCGCCGCCTCCCGCGGCTTGGCACCAAATTTTCCCTGCAAACCGTCCACTCCTTCCTTCCGGTATGAAGCGCCTTCTCCTTCCCATTCTCGTCCTCTCCGCCACCCTGCCCGCCGGGGCTGCGGTCAATTTCCGCACCCAGGTCTGGCCCATTTTGGCGAAAAGTTGCGTGGATTGCCATCGAGCCCCTCACAAGGATTCCGCCGGAAAAATAGTGGAACCCAAGGGCCGCCTCCGTCTGGACGGCGCCAGCCTCATCATGAAAGGCGGATCGGAAGGCGACGCCGTGGTCTCGGGCGATCCTGACAAAAGCTCCGTCTACCAGCGCATCCTCCTACCGCCCGACCACGAGGACGTCATGCCCCCCAAGGACAAAGGAAAACTCCTTACTTTTGACGAAAGCGAGCTTCTCAAACAATGGATCATCGAAGGCGCGAACTTTGGCGACTGGAAAGGCGCCGAAGACGCCTCCGCCTCCGCCACCGCCAAAAAAGCGCCCACCAAAGCGGCCGATCCCATGAGTTCCGGAGCCGGCCCCGCCCCCGCCGCCGCCCTGGAAGCCGTGCGTAAACTCGGAGCCCGCGTTTCCACCGTCGTCACGGACAGCCCCCTGGTCCGCGTCGAATGGGTCTCCGGCGCCAGCGCGGTCACCGACAAGGAAGTCGCCGCCCTCATCCCTATCGGCGGAAATATCACGGAACTGGACCTCAGCGACACCAAGATCACCGACGAAGCCCTGGCGACCATCGCCAAGTTCCCCCGCCTCGTCTGGCTGAACCTCAACAACACCGCCGTCACCGACGCCGGAGTCGCCCACCTCAAAAGCCTGACCAATCTTTCCTATCTCAACCTCCACAGCACCAACGTCAGCGACACCGCCCTGACCTCGCTGACGCCCCTGCGCAAACTCCGCCAGGTTTACCTCTGGAAAACCCGCGTCACCGACGGAGCCGCCACCAAATTCGCCAAATCCATCCCCGACCTCCGCGTCACCATGGAATAACAAGCGAACCGGCGACCCGGCGACCCGGCGACCGGTCAGGAAAACCCGCGCCACTTTTCCCGGGAGCACGCGCTGGAATCCGCGGTATCCCCCGGCAACCGCGTCGGTTTCAAAATCACGCGGCCGCTGCCCGGTCAGCCTCCTCCGGGACCGGTTCAGCGGGTTCCTGCACGGCTTCCTCCGCTTCCTGCGCTTCCCGCGCCTCCTCCGCTTCCCGCGCCGCGGATCCGGCGAGGGGCATGAATAACAATTTGTCGATCCGATAGCCATCGAGGTCCAGGACCTGCACCCGATATCCCCCGTGCTCGAAGATTTCGCCCTCGGCGGGAATGCGGCCCAGGTGTTTCATGACAAAACCCGCGATGGTTTGATAGTCCCGCTCCGCCACCGGAGGCAAGGCGAAGGCGGGCACCAGCTCCTCGAATCCCTCGGTGTCCAACATGCCGTCCACCAGCCATTTCCCATCCTCCGTTTTCAAAGCCGTGGGCCGCGTCAGGTCCCCGGGCGTGGGCAGATCACCGACGATGGCCTCCATCAAATCATGCAGCGTGACCAATCCTGAAATGCCTCCAAATTCGTCCAGGACCAGGGCGAGGTGTTTGGTGGACTGCTGGAAGGTCTCCAACAAACTGCTCGCCGGCAGCGTGGCGGGAACAAAGGTCGGAGGTCGCGTCAGATTGCGGATATTGTGAGGAATGCCCGCGGCCGTATTGGCATAAATGGACTTCACGGAAATGATCCCGAGGATGTTATCCTGCGATTTTTCATACACCGGAAAAGTGGAATGCCCGCTGACCACCACCTTGTGCCATAACATTTCCGCCGTGTCGTTCACGCTCACCCAGATGATGCGCGTGCGCGGCGTCATCAGCTCGCGCGTGAGCACCTGATCCAGGGCCATGACGCTGCGCACCATTCCCGGCTCGTTCTTGTGAAATTGCCCGGAAAGACTGCCCTCCGTCACCAGCATGGCGATCTCCTCGTCGGTAGCCGGCGTTTCCTGGCGCGGCTTGATGCCGAAAATCCTCAACACTCCTTCCGTGCAAACCCCCAGCAAAGCGATCACCGGCCCACCCAGCCGGGACAGCCACCGCATGGTCGGGGCCACGGTCCGGGCAATCCCCTCCGGATTGCTCAAACCCAACCGCTTGGGCACCAGTTCGCCCACGATCAGGGTCGCAAAAGTAAGGACCGCCACCACCGAGGCGAACGCCACCTGGTCCGCGTAAGGCGCGATCCATGCGACCGCTTTCAATTTCACCGCCAGCACCGAGGCCAGATTCGCCCCGCTGAATGCCGCCGCGATCACACTCACCAAAGTGATGCCGATCTGCACCGTGGACAAAAACCGCGTCGGTTCCTCCGCCAGCTCCAGGGCCGCCGCCGACCGCCGGTCCCCCTGCGCCGCCAAGTGCCGCAAACGGGGCCGATTGCAGGAAACGACCGCGATTTCCGCCATGGAAAAAAATCCATTCGCCAGCAGGAGTAAAAGGAGCGCGACCAGTTCCAAAATCAGGGAATTCATCTTTCTCAAAAACGGCCCCCGCCGGCGAACCAGTCGGGAGAATGTTCATCATAAGCGGTTTCCACGCTTTTGCCGCCCCGCATTTCAATATTTTCCAGCTGCCCAGAGAGTGGTCCGCACAGTCCTCTGTGCGGCAGCAGCTTTATGGCTCTCCAGCAGCCCGGG
>JAQGPD010000366.1 GCA_028293305.1 Verrucomicrobiales bacterium
GTTTCTGGATGGGAATGGCCGCATCGGCCGTCTGCTCATCGCGCTCTATCTGGTCAGCAAAGGCCTGCTGCACCGGCCCTGTTTGTATGTCTCAGACCATCTCGAAAAACACCGGGCGGCCTACTACGATGCGCTCACGGCGGTCCGGACCCGGGGTGATTTGTCCCATTGGATCCGGTTTTTTCTCGTGGCCGTCAACGAAACCGCCAAAAAGGGCGTCCGCACCTTTCAATCCATCCATCAACTCCGGCAGGAAACCGCCGCCCGAGTGCAGGCGCTGGGCCGCCGTGCCGCCAATGCCGCCCGGGTGGTGGAATCCCTCTATGCCAAGCCTATCACCACCAGCAGCGCCCTGGCTGCCCGGTTTGAACTAAGCCAGGCCACCGTTGACCGCATCCTGAGCGATCTACGCCAAGCCGGCATCATTCATGAAATGACCGGCCAAAGACGGAACCGGGTGTTTTACTACCGGGACTACTACAATCTGTTTGTGGAATAAGGTGAATCGCTCCCAACCGCCAGCAGCGCCAGGATTGGCTGCTTTGCGGGAAATTGATGCGGTGACAAAATCTGACCGGCTCCGCAAAGGCCAAATCGTGAGCAAGGTTTCGATATTGAAAACGTGGAAAAAATAGTAGGTTGCGGGATGATGTCCCCCCGCATTTTTGTTATCGGCCTGCTCATGCTCTGGATGCCTTTTCTGAAGGCTCAAACGCTCCCTGGCACCATTTCCCTCACGCGGACGGGGGCCAATGGCGCGGATGTCCAACTGAAATTCCCCAGCATTTCCGGACAGAACTATCGCGTGTTTTCGTCCCCTGCTCTGACAACTGGCACCTGGCTGGACACGAACATAACGGGCGCAGGAAACGGCGGCGAGCTCACCCTGGTGGTGCCGAATGCGGGCGGGCCGACGCGCCAATTTTTCCGCCTGTCCGTCTCGTCCGGGCTGAGCTCCGGCTTTGTTTCCATCCCGGAGGGCACGTTTCTCATGGGCGATCAATCGCTGCCGACGGAGGGCGCGCCAGCCGAGCTGCCAGTGATTTCTGTGTCGACGCGTTCCTTTCAAATGCAGGCGACGGAGGTGACCAAAAGCCAATGGGACACGACTTACACCTGGGCGCTTTCGAATGGTTATACTTTTGCCAATGCCGGACTCGGCGTGGCCGCCAATCATCCGGTGCATACGGTCAGTTGGTATGATGCGGTGAAATGGTGCAACGCCCGCAGTGAACAGGAATCCCTGCAACCATGTTATTACGTGAACAGCCTCCTCTACAGGACCGGCACACCCACCAGTGTGCGATGGGAACCGACGGCGAATGGATACCGCCTACCGACGGAAGCCGAGTGGGAAAAGGCGGCGCGCGGCGGTGCGGTGGGGCAGCGGTTTCCGTTTGGCCCCACCATCACGCACAGCCGGGCGAATTACGTGGCCAACACTGCACTGCCTTATGATAACAATCCCGTAAACGGCCCGCACCCGGCCTGGGAGCGGCCAGCGACGCCTTACACTTCACCGGTCGGCAATTTTGCCGCGAATGGCTATGGCTTGCACGATATGGCGGGTAATGTGTTGGAATGGTGCTGGGACCGGCCCTCCAGCAATTACAGCGAAGGCTACACGATAGACCTGACCAGCGCGTCCTCCAGTTTCCTGCGCAGCCTCCGGGGCGGCAGTTGGCTGGGACAGGCCAGCGTGGCGCGGACCTCCCGCCGGGGCTCTGCTTTTCCTGACACCGGACGCGGCAATGACGTTGGCTTCCGGCTGGTGCGGGGCGCGCTGAACTAACGGATCTTCCATGCAACCCGGAAGCCGGAAAAAGGAGCCGGCGAAATAATTTCAAATTCCACAGGACTCCTGACATAGGGTTGTCAGTGGCCTGTGCCAGGGTGTGTCTGCCCTGCAAAAAGCGGTGCCAACAAACCATCAACAACAACCATTCATAACAACTCACATGAAAACAAATGCGATCAACTGGTTCGAAATCTACGTCGCCGATCTGGACCGCGCCCGCACGTTTTATGAAACCATCCTGCAGACCAAAATGGTGGATCCAGATGCCGGCGAATGCCGCATGGCCGTTTTTCCCTATGACAACATGAAGGGCATCAGCGGCGCGCTGTTCCAGATGGACGGCTGCTCCCCCGGCCCTGGCGGCACGCTGGTTTATCTGAATGTGGAAGGCGATCTGGACGGCGTGATCTCCCGCATCCCGGCCGCCGGCGGCTCCATCATCCGCGAACGCATGGCCATCCCACCGCATGGATTCATCGCGATCTTCTACGATAGCGAAGGCAATTCGGTCGGCCTGCACAGCATGGTCTGACCGCCTGGTCCGAGCCGGATTTCCCTTTACGCATTTCTTTAAAAAGCTTCCCACACCGCGCGCGATTTCTCTTATGCCCCCCACCGCTCTTTTCATTGAACACCGCACCCTGCCAGGAAAGCGCGGCGAGATGGTCCGCATTTGGGAACGCCATGTGAAGCCCCGCGTGGAGGGGAATCCGGCCCACTTGTTTTATTTCTTTTGTGAGGATGCGCTGGACCCGGATGTGGTGCGCGTTTTCCAACTTTATGAAAGTGATGAAGCCATGAGTGGATTTCTTGGCGGGGAATGGTATCAGGATTATTTGTTGGAGGTATCCGCCGTGGTCATCGCGCCGCCGCGGATCTTTCCCGCGCCCCTGGTGTGGTCGAAAACCGCTCCCTCAATCCATTCCCATCCCCCCATCGCCTCCCCCCATGCCTCTTGCTCCGCCTGAATCCCCCCGCACCGGCGCGCCGCCCAACTATCCGTTATTGCAGGTCACCGGCCTTCGGAAATCCCTTGGAGGAAAAACCGTGGTGGACGGCGTGGACCTGACCTGCCGCGCCGGCGAGGTGATCGGCCTGCTGGGACCCAATGGCGCGGGAAAAACCACGTCACTTAGAATGTGTTAT
>JAQGPD010000429.1 GCA_028293305.1 Verrucomicrobiales bacterium
TTCCTTTGAAGTCGGAGGTGGATTAGGATGGCGGGGCAGGTCCTGCTTTTCCGGCCTCATTTTCCGGTCAAAGTCCACCAACCGCGTTTTTTTATTATAGCTATGAACCGCCGACAATTCCTTCACACCAGTTCCGCCGCGGCGCTCGCCGCCTCCGCCACCGCTTCCATGACGCCGGTCCTGCAGGGCGCGGAGGGAGCCGCCGCCCCGGCCCCGGCTGGCAAACCGAGGTTCCAGTTTTCCGTCAAATGGGGCATGATCGATGCGCCGGGTCTCTCGGTCACTGACAAATTCAAGTTGTTGAAGGAACTTGGTTATGACGGCGTGGAAATGGATAGTCAATTCGCCGTTCCCGCCGCTGAAATCAAAGCCGCGCAGGACGCCACCGGCATCCCCGCGCAGGGCGTGGTGAATGCCAACCACTGGTCCATCCGCCTGAGCGATCCCACGGCGGAGATCCGCGCGAAAGCCTTGGAGGAACTCCTGGCGGGCATCCGGTATACTCATGAAATCGGGGCTTCCACATTGCTTTTGGTGCCGGGCGCGGTGCGCGATGCCGCCAATGAAAACAAGGAACAGGTCTGGGAACGCAGCATCGCCGGCATCCGTCAGGCGATCCCGCTGGCGGCGGAACTGGGAGTCAGGATCGGGATCGAGAATGTGTGGAACAAGTTTCTCTATCAACATGGGGACGGCGCGCCGGGCGATCAGAAGCCGGACGAATTCATCCGTTATGTGGATGAAATCAACTCCACGTGGGTGGGCATCTATTTTGACCTGAGCAATCACCGCAAATACAGTTATGGTCCTGACTGGATCCGCGCCTTCGGCACGCGCATCATCAAGTGCGACACCAAGGACTATCGCCTCGCGAAGGATGCGGTGGATGGCAAAAAGGAAGGATTCTGCGACATCGGCGAGGGTTCCGTGGACTGGGCGGGCACGCGCAAGGCTTTGGCGGATATCAACTATTATGGATGGATCTCCAGCGAGGTCGGCGGCGGCGGCCGCGAGCGGCTGGCGGATAATCTGGCCCGGATGAAGAAGTATTTGCTAGGTTAGCGGCACGCCTCTGGCCGCACGCCCGCGCCCCAGGGGTGCGGACACTGAATAGCAAAATCACGCCAGGCTCCGCCGATGTCCCCGACATCGGCGGAGCCTTCTGATTTTTGATGGATCGCAGGGCAGACCCGTAAAAGTCGACAATGAAGCCAGGATTAAAAACAAAGACTGAAGATTGTGTTCGCCTTAAATCAAAGGATTGCCTTTTGAGCCGATTTTTGAGAGAAAAGGGTGAATTCCGTATCTTTCCCCTTCCATACCCCGTGCGCTCCCTGATCCGATCCCTGCTATGTGTCCTGTTATTGCCGGCCTCGCTGCGGGCGGGACAGGTCATTTTCACTGAAGTGATGTATCATCCGGCGGCAGCCAGGCCGGAGTATATCGAGGTCACCAACCTAACCAGCAATCGGGTGGACACGGCGAAGTGGACGCTGTCCGGCGGGGTGGAATATACTTTTCCGGATTTCAATGCCGGGGACACGGCGGCGCATTTTTTAAAGGAATATGAACGCGTCATCATCAGCAGTGACACGCCCGCCGCGACCCGCGCGGCCTGGCCGGCCTTGCCTCCGACGGTGCGGGTTTTCGGGCCGTGGACCGGCTCGCTGAACAACTCCGGCGAGGAAATCGTGATCAAGGACGCCGCCGGTTCCTTGGAGTCGACCCTGGCTTACGGCGACAGTGGGGACTGGCCGGTTTCCGCGGATGGCGCGGGACATTCCCTGCAAATCATCAATCAGAATGCCAACGTGAATGACTGGCACAACTGGCGCGCCAGCCGGTTCGCGGGAGGATCCCCTGGGATTGCGGAGCTGACCGCGGATGAGGTGGCGACGACGAATGCCGAGAAAAATGACCAGAGCGTGGTGAATTATAACAGCGCCTGGAAATATTGGCGGCAGGCGACGGACCCGGACGGGGCCGGCGCGGAGGGGGATTGGAAGGGGGCGGCTTTCAATGACACCGCGTGGGAAGGGCCGGGGGCGGGATTTTTTGGCCATGATCCCAGCAATGCCGCCCTGCAGGCGGCGCGCGGAACGAGTTTCACCACGGGGTATTCCCTGAGCACGGTGACGTATTATTTCCGCACCAGCTTCACCTGGGCGGGGCCGGCCACGGGAATGAGTTTCGCGCTGGATCAGTTTGCGGACGATGGCGTGGTTTATTATCTGAATGGCCAGGAGCTGAAGGGCTCCAACCTGGGCCGCGTGCGCATGCCCAGCGGGGCCACCACCCACACTTCCCTCGCGACCGGAACGCCGGCGGGCGGGGATGCGGTGGAGGAGGTGAATGTGTTATCGGGTTCCCTGGACGGGCAACTGATCACGGGCGTGAATGTGTTATGCGCGGAGGTCCACCAGAACAACATCAGCGGGGATGACATCTATTTCGGCGCCCGGCTGCGCGTGGCCGCGCCCTCGCCCGGTGGCGTGATCATCAATGAAGTCCGGCCCGCGGCGGTGGCCGGCGGGGGCTTTGTGGAGTTTTACAATCCGACGGCGGGGACCGTGGATTTGAATGGTTATTACCTGAGCGATGTGGAGTCGAATCCGCAGAAATTTCAAATCACCACGCCCACTCCCGTTCCTGCGGGCGGCGTGGCCACGGTGGGATTCGCGGAGAGCGGCCTGGGCATCGGCAGTCCGGTCCTGGTCGTCCTGACAAAACCCGACGGCGTCACGCGGCAGGCGGGCTTCCAGCTTTCCATGGTGATTGATGGCCGGTCGGCGGGTCGGAAACCCTCCGGCGGGGCGTCCTGGGTGTTGTTCACGCAACCCACTCCCGGCTTGCCAAATGTCACCACGCCGGCCGCGACGCTGGCTTTGAGCGAGGTGGATTTTGCGGGAACGGGCCGGGTGGATTGGGTGGAGGTGGTCAATACGGGATCCTCCCCGCAGGCGTTGACGGGGTATTATGTGTCGTCGCTGGCCGATCTTTCCGACCGCGTGGCGTTGAGCGGTTCCCTGGCGGCGGGAGCGCAGGGGAGCGTGACGGTGGATTTCCCCACCGATGCTGGCGGCAATGTGACTCTTTATCTAAGCGATTTCCGCAATAACATTCTCGGGGCCGCCAAGCTGCAACGCCGCACCGGGCTGCCCTCCGTGCAGGCCTGGCCGACGGGGGCGGGCGAGTGGTATTCCACGCCGGTGGCGACGCGGGATGCCGCCAACAATCCGGAACGGCAGACCGCCATTGTCATCAATGAGATCATGTCCAAAACCCCCGCGGATCATGACGAGGGCGAATACATCGAACTTTTCAATCAAAGCGCCGCCAGCGTTGACTTGTCAGGATGGCGCGTGGCGGACGGCATTTCCTTTGATTTCCCGGCGGGCACCAGTCTGAGCGCGGGGCAATATCTGGTCCTTGCCAAGAGCCCGGCCTACATGTCCGCCAACTACCCGGGCCTGACCAATGTTTACGGGCCTTACGGAGGCAGTCTGAAAAACAGCGGCGAGAAAATCCGCATCGAGGATGCCTGCCGGAATACGGCGGATGTGGTGGATTATAACAGCGGGGGTCAATGGCCCCTCGGGACCTCCGGCGAGGGCAGCAGTCTGGAGCTCCTGCATCCGTCCATGGATAACAACTTGCCCTCCTCCTGGCGGGCCAGCGATGAAAGCACCAAAACCACTTTCCAGAACTTCACCCACACCGGCACCTACAAGGAATTGCGCGGCACCAGTCCCAATCTGGCGACGACCCGGGAATTGTTGGTGAACATGGTCGGGGATGGCTATGTTATCCTGAAAAACATCAAGCTGAGCAAGGCCACCGCGCCCGCCACCAATCTCATCACCACCGGCGACGCGACTTCGCATAACGGCACCAGCGCCACCGGATTCCTCTGCACCGGCACGCATTGTGAAAGCGACACGCTGCCACGCGTGGGCGCGACGATCACGGGCGAGCCGGGCTTCCACCTGATCAGTCAGGGCGGCGGCGACACCAAGGCCAACAAAGCCGAGGTCGATGTCACGGGCATCGCGCTGAATGACGTGCTGACCCTGAGCTTCGATGGGCGCTGGGTTTCGGGCTTGCCGGTCATGGTGGCGCAGACCTGGGACCGGAGTTTCGGCAAGGTTTTCCGTTTTCCCATCC
>JAQGPD010000449.1 GCA_028293305.1 Verrucomicrobiales bacterium
GCAGCAACAGCAGCAGCAGCAGCAGCAGCAACAGCAGCAACAGCAGCAATAACAATAACAAAAGTCACCCACCTCCGCGATGCCAGTTGTTGTTTTATCCTGACTCTTCCGACGCCCCGCTTCCTAACTCAATCCCGCGCTCCACCGCAAAGAAAGTCCCAGCCCTTCCGGGCCCCCATGAAGCTGCGCGTCACCCATCGCACGGAATACCTCTACACCACCGTGGTGCGGAGCAATTCCAACGAAGTGCGTCTCCATCCTCCCACCACCCCCTGGCAAACCCGCGGGTTCTATTTGCTGAAAGTGCTGCCCAGCACACGCTTGAAGCACTACCAGGATTTCCACCGGAATGGAGTCCACCATTTTGAGATCGAGGAGCCGCACCAGCGCATGGTCATCGAGGCGCAATGCACCGTGACCACCATGCCGCGCGGACCCGAGGCGGAGGCCGCGGCGCCGGTTTCCTTCCTGAATTTGGCCGGATGCCGGGAGGACGATACCCTGTCCGTTTACATCGGTCATAGCCGTTATGTGAAATTCAGTCCCGTGCTTTGGAAAACGGCCCTGGATCTCCGGAACGACAGCGATGACATTTTCCAAACCGCGCGCCGGGTTTGCGAGTTCGTGTATGACAACTGCCGCTATCAAGCCGGCGTAACCACGGTGGACACCACCAGTGAGGACTTTTTCGCGGGGCGCAGCGGGGTTTGTCAGGATTTTGCGCACCTCATGCTGGCGCTCTGCCGGTCGCTGGGCATCCCCGCGCGATATGTCAGCGGTTATTTATATGACTCGCAGCGCGACGGCCTCCGCGGCGCGCATGCGTCCCACGCCTGGACGGAAATCCATGTCCCCGGGCAAGGGTGGGTGGGCTTTGATCCCACCAACCGCCAGCTGGTGAACGAAGGCTACATCACCCTCGCCGTCGGCCGCGACTACGATGACGCCGCGCCGGTGAAGGGCAGTTATGTCGGAGCGGGCACGCGCATCATGAACGTCATCGTGTCGGTCGAGCGCCTGGGCTGACCCCGAGGGGCTCCGTGACGGAATCGCGGGCGGGAATTCCCCGGCTTGGGGTTTACTTTTGTGGGGGACTGAATTTAAGATTGTGGATGAAGGCAATTTCAGGATCGGGGCGGAAAGTCGGCGCGCATAGGGGCGCGGCCGTCCTGGTGGGCGCGTGGGCACTGGGGTCCGCGCCGGTGACGTGGGGGCAAAGCGCCGCGTTGGAAAGTTTGAAAAAATCCCATGAGGAGGAGGTTTCGAAAACCGTGCTGCCTCTTCGCGAGGGCTATCGGAAAGCGTTGTTGGCCCTGGAGGCGCAGTTGGCTTCGAAGGGCGACTATGCCGGAGCGAAGGCCGTCCAGCAGGAACGGCGGGAAATGGATCGGCTCACCGCGCATGCCCCCGCCAGCACCGCGCCGGCTCCGCCACCGGATGCGACCGGCGTGGTCCGGTTGGGCGCGTTCGCCGAGAGTGGCGGCGGCGTGGTTTCGGAGTCGGGAAGCTGGACCGGCTGGCAGGCGGCGGGAGGTTTTGTCCGCTGGGTTCTGCCGGCGGGACTGCGGGGCGGCGGCTACGCCTTGGAATTGGTTTATGCCAGCCCGGCGGCGGGGGAGCTGGCCCTGACTGTCAGGGAGGATTTTCACACTTTGAACCGCCAGCTGAAAATCATCGCCGCCGACGCCCCGGGCGGTCCGGGACCGGAAGGCCGCGCGACCCTGGGCACGCTCCGCCTGCGGCCGGGCGCCACCCTGCTGGAGGTCAAACTCCCGACCGCCACGCCCTTGACCGGTTTCAAATTGATCGAACTGAAACTCATACCGGAGGCGAATGCCTCATGAAATACGGCGTCCGATTCGCCCACGCCGCCGCCTTTTTGTCAGGCTGCGGCCTCCTCCTGGCGCAGGCTCCGGCTCCCGCGCCCCCGACCCCTCCCGCCGCGGACCCACCGGCTTTGGTTCAGCTCCGCCAACGCTATCAAACTCTCCTCCTGGAAGCCGAAAATGCGCCCCGCAGCCAATGGGCGGCGGCTTTGGAGGCCCTGGAAAAACAGAAAGTCACCGAAGGCGATTTTGAATCCGCCGCAAGGATCCGCGCCCGCCGCCTGAGCCTGCTGCCCAACGCCACCGCCGCGGTCGCACGGGCACCCATCACCCTGGCCGCCGCCACCGCCAAGCCGGGCACGGGCATTGACTTCGCGGACTCCAAAAAAGAAGTCGCCCGCTTCCGCCGCACCGGCGCTTTGTTGGAATGGGAGCTTCCCGGCCAGGCGCCCGGCACCTATGAAGTCAGGCTGGTCTTCGCGGCCGCGGGCGCCGTGGATCTCAATGACCAACCGGATCCCTATTCCGATCCCCGCGTGCCGCTGCCCGCCAAGTCCGACTCCCCCATCGCGGAACAGGAGGCAGGCGGGGTGGTGGAATTCCGGAAAATAACCAATCTCAAGGAGGGCGGCACCGTTCTGCGCCGCTCGGTGCGCCCGACCGGCGGATGGTCGGTGACCAAAACCCTGTCCATGGGCAACGTGGAGCTGGATGGAAAAATCGTGAAATTCAGCCTCCGCGCCGTGGATTCCAAAGGCCAGGGAGTCATGGATTTCCAGCGGCTGGAACTGGTGCCGGCGGGCCCCGCGGGTTCGTCGGATTCCGCGGGGGTCAGGGAACTCGCCAGGCTCCGGGAGGTCTATCAAAAACAATTCAACGACCAGACCCGCGCGATTTCCGCCAAATATCTCAAAGGCCTGACCGATCTGGAGGCCGCCGCCATCCGGAATCAGGACAACGACGCCGTGGCCCTGGTCCGGCTGGAAAAGAAGAAACTCGACGCCTCCGCCAACGCCTCCACCTCCGCCGACAATCCGGCCGGTGCCGCCGGGAATTTCCTCATCCCCGTCTCGGAAAAGCTGCATATGCTGATCCGCGGTGAAGCCCGGCTAACGACTGCGGGGGATTACCTGACAAAAATGCGTCCCGCGAAAACTTGTGAGGTCCTATGGAAGCTTCCGGGACTGGGAGTGCCTTCCGGCCAATACAAAGTGGAGATCGAGGCCCGCCTTTCCTCCGTCCATGGCGGCTCCGCCGTGCTCCAGGCCGGCTCCACCGGCGGGGAGGCCGGACCCGCCCTCAGATTCGAAGTTCCGCCCATGTCGCCCAAGGGTTCCCTGACGGATCCCGACTTCGCCAAGCTCACCACCTCCACCACCATCAAAATGGCTCCGCTCGTCATTCCCCGTGGCGCTCAATATCTCATTCTGCGGGTGGAAAGCCTGGCAAATTCCAATGGCGGTCTCTTCGATCTCAAATCCCTGAACCTCATCCCCTACACCCCATGAAGATGTTATCGACCGGCATGCGGGTGGGGGTTGCGGCCAGCCTCGCCGCCCTCGCGGGGCTCCAAGCGCAAGCGCCGCCCGCTCCGGATGTGCCCCCCGCGACCCCGCCCGGCATTCCCGCCGTTCCCAGGGTGATTCCGGAGAAGGAGCTGAAAACCAAGGAGTTGAAGACCGGCGCGGACCTGCCTTTCACTTCCGGCGCCGCCGCCTCCGACCCCTTGGCGGCCCTGGAAGCCGCCTATGCGGAAAACCGGGCCGCCGCGCTCCGGCGGGTCCTGGCCCGGTATGCGGACGAACTGGAAACGCTGGGCCAAACCCTGGCCGCCAACGGTGACACCGCCGGCGCCGCGCGCGCCCGCATGGAGCGCGACCGCGTGTTGCCGGCACTCGGGCTGCCCGCCGTGTCGGCCGAGGACGCGGGTGATTTCGCCGCCTTCGAGGACGGCCCGGACCCGGTCGCTCCAGCGCCCCCGGCCACCCCGCCCGGGGACTTGGATTCCATCTTGAAAAGCCTCCAATCCGGCCCGCAATCCGCCGCCGCCGACACCGCGAAATCCGGGCCCGCAGCCGCCTCCACGCCCGCCGGATCCGCTTCCGGAGGTTCCGCGAAAGGAGCCAGGAGGTTGCTGCGGATGACAAACGCGGAGTTGATAGGCGAATATGATGCTTTGTATGGACATTATTCTTGGTTCATGGGCAGCAAGGCCCGCTGGACGCTCAATGATCTCCCGCCCGGAACCTATCAATTGCTGCTCCGCTACACCTGCGATGAAAAGGACGGCGGCGGTCGGATCGCGGCGGAATTCGGCACGGGAAAAGTGGAGGCGGACATCGTCCCCACCGGCGGATGGAAGCGCCGGAAGGAAATTGTGCTGGGTCCTTTCGAAGTGACCGGTAATCGCGCGGAAGTGTTATTGAAAGTCGCCTCCATCAAAAAAGGGGCGCTCTATCTGATGGATCTGAGCGCGCTCCTGGTCCAGCCCGTCGCTCCCGGCAAAAACCCTGACAAGCCATGACGCTCCCGGCATCCGCGGCGGCGTCCGGGGCCGGGGAGCCCCCTCTGGCCGTGATCACCGGCGGACAGGGAGCGCTGGCCCGGGCGCTGCGGCGCGAATTGACCTCCCAGGGCTGGCGCGTGCTGGCTCCGGCAAAGGCGGAACTTGATGTCCGGGACCCGTCGGCGGTGGATGCATTTTTCGGAAACCTGACAAGACTGGACCTGCTCATCAACAACGCCGGAATCCGCCGCGACGCCCCGTTTTCCAAGCAATCCGCCGACGATTGGAACGCTGTCATGGACACAAACCTGACCGGTGCCTGGCGCTGCTGCCGGGCCGCCCTGCCAGTCATGCGCCGGCAGGGCAGGGGACACATGGTCAACATTTCCTCCCACACCGCCCGTCATGGCGTCGCCGGCCAGGCGGCTTACGGCGCCTCCAAGGCGGGCCTGCTCGCCCTGACCCAATCACTGGCCGCCGAATGCGGCCCTGACAACATCCGCGTGAATGCCGTCCTCCCCGGCTGGATGCCCACCGCCTTCAATGAAAATCTGCCCGGTCCCATCCACGAAGCCGCACGCCTTGCGCATCACCTGAACCGATTCAACACCCCCGAGCACACCGCGCGCTTCATCGCCTTTCTTCACTCCATGCCCATGACTTCCGGCCAGGTTTTCCAACTCGACAGCCGCCCCGGCTCATGGATGTGAAAAAGCCCCCCGCCTTTTCCCGCCAGCCCCCCGGCATCCTCCGACCATTTTCGTTTGTCAGCCCCACATTCCGCTTCCACTCTGCTCATGGCTGTTCCATGCACAGCCCGACTCCTCCACATGCCGGACTCCACTCCCAATGCCATCCTTTGCTTCGACTTCGACGGCACCCTCGTGGACAATCCGAGCGATCCCTACGAAATCGCGCAACTGGAGCAACTCCTCACCCACATGGGGAAACGCGGAGCCGTCTGGGGCATCAATACCGGCCGCACCCTCTTCCATACGCTCGACGGGCTGAAGCAGCACGGATTCCGGCTCACTCCGGATTTCATCATCGCGAGGGAATGCGAGGTTTATCATCCCAACGAATACCGCCGGTGGGTCGATCTTGGGGATTGGAACAGCCGCTGCGCCCAGGACCATAAGAAATTCTACAAGGCGCACGCCTCATTTTTCAAACAACTCCAGAAGCACCTCCACAGCCACTGGCCCGGCGCGAAGTTCATCTCGGACCAGACCGAGCCCGCCGGCCTCGTGGTCCCGGACGACGACATCATGGCCGGAATTTGTCTGTGGATCGATGCCCAGCTCCCGGCCTGGCCCGGTCTCGGCTATCAAAGAAACAGCATTTGGCTGCGCTTCACCCACCAAGGTTACCATAAAGGCAGCGCCCTCCAGGAAGTCCGCCGCCTGCTCGATATCGGCCCGGAATACACTTTTGCCGCCGGGGATAACTACAACGACCTCTCCATGCTCCGGCACGAGGTCGCGCACGGCCTCGCCTGTCCCGCCAACGCCGTGCCGGATGTCTCAAAACACGTGGAATCCCTCGGCGGATTCATCGCCTCCGAGGACGCCACTCTGGGCATGGTCGGAGCGCTGCATCACTTTTTTTACTCGGAATAAATAGCGGGGAGTCCGGTAAGAAGGATTGAAGACCACGCCGAAGCGCTTGGTGCTCAGGAGGTTCCGCATTTCCATGATTTTTTAGGGAAAACCGCGGTCAAGCCCGGAAGCCGAGAGTGATGAAATTGGGCTGGCGGACTGTTCGTGTTTACAGTATGATTTGGAGTTCCTGATTATCTGGAATCTCCAAGCAAATAACCCGGGCTGCCCACAGCCCCAACCCCAACAAACCCCTGCCAATGAAAACCCTCGTCCTGAAAACTCTTGCGTGCCTCGTGCTGGCCGCCTTCCTGCCATCCTGCGCCTCGCCCGTCGGAAATGGCGCCCTCATCGGCAGCGCCGCCGGAGCCGTGGGCGGATATGCCTATGACCGCGCCAAAGGAGACCACCCTGAAGATCGCAACAACGGCGACACCCTCCGCCGTGTCGGAGGCGGAGCCGCCCTCGGAGCGGTCGCCGGCGGAGGCATCGGCGCCCTAACCAGCCGCCCGCAGCCCGCACCGCAATACCAGGGCTATCCCGCCCCGCAATATCAAGGCTACCCCCAGGGAGCACCCGCCGGCTACGGTCGCCCTTACTGAAAAAAATCCGATTCCCTGCGGTCCGTCCGCCGCATTGAACTCCGCCGGATCCCGCGTCCGCACCCACCCGGATGCGAAGCGGGATCCGGCTCCCGCCCGGCTTGACACTGCCCACATTCCGGGTCCTTTGTCTCCCCTCCGCGGACGCCTGACAGCAAAGGCTGTCCGGACCAACCCGACCGCGGACGCCCCTCCTTTGAAACACATCATCTTCGTCTGCACCGGAAACGTCTGCCGCAGCCCCATGGCGGAAGGTTTGTTCCGTGCCATGGTCAAAAACGCGGACGACTATCATATCGAAAGCGCCGGCATCAGCGCCGCCACCGGCCAACGCGCCAGCCAGCACACCGTCGATGTCCTGAAAAAGGAAAAAGTGGACCTCAGCCGCTTCCGCAGCCAGCCCCTCACCCGGGAAATGGTCAAGCAGGCCACCCACATTTTCGCCATGACCCGCGGCCATCGCGAATATGTCGAATCCCTCTTCCCCCAGGCCGCCGCCAAAACGTATCTCGTCTGCGAATTCTGCCCCGACGACGATCTCATGGGCGAGGACGTTCCCGACCCCATCGGTTATGGCCGCGGCGCTTATGAGGATACCCTCGATACCCTCCGGCGCGCCCTCCCCTCCGTCCACGCCTTCATAGAAAAAACCTGGAAACCCGCCGCCGTCGCCCCTTCCATTCCCGCCACCCCGGCCGCACCGGAGACCACCCCAGCCGCAACGATTCCCGCTCCCGCCACTCACGCTCCGAAACCCGACCCCATTTCCCCCACAACCAACAACACCATGACGCCCAACGCATTAGCCGATGTTCCCGTAGCCGCCTCCTCCACTCCCGCGGCCACCGGTTTGAAAACCATCATCGCCGGCGCTGACCATGGTGGACTCAAACTCAAGGACGCCCTCGTCAAATCCCTCCGCGCCCTCGGACACACCGTCGAAGACATCGGCACGCACTCCGCCGACCGCGTGGACTACCCGGACTACGCCAAGACCGTCTCCCAACGCGTCCTCGCCGGAGACTTCGACACCGGCCTTCTCGTCTGCACAACCGGCATCGGCATGAGCATCGCCGCCAACCGCCACAAAGGCATCATGGCCGCTCTGCTGCACGACACCCACTCCTCGGAAATGACCCGCCGCCATAACAATGCCAACGTCATGGTCTTCGCCGGCGACACCGACGCCACCGCCGCCGCGGAAATGGCCAAGGTTTTCCTGGCCACCGACTTCGAGGCCGGCCGCCACGAAAACCGCGTCGTCAAAATGAATCCTGGACTTGCCAGCGTCGATCCCGAAATCTCCCAGGTCATCAACAAGGAAGCCGTCCGCCAACAAAACTTCATCGAACTCATCGCCAGCGAAAACTTCGCCAGCCGCGCCGTGCAGGAAGCCCAGGGCAGCTGCCTCACTAACAAATACGCCGAAGGCTATCCCGGCAAGCGCTGGTATGGCGGCTGCGAAAACGTGGACGTGGTGGAGCAACTCGCCATCGACCGCGTGAAGCAGATCTTCGGCGCGGACCACGCCAACGTCCAACCGCACTCCGGCAGCCAGGCAAATGCCGCGGTTTATTTCGCCTTCCTGGAACCCGGCGACAAAATCCTCACCATGAATCTGGCCCACGGCGGCCACCTCACCCACGGCCATCCTGCCAATTTCTCCGGCAAGTTCTACAGCGTCACCCACTACGGCGTCAGCGAAAAAGACGGCCGCATCGACTACGATGAACTCGCGAAAACAGCCCTCGAGGTGAAGCCGAAAATGATCACCGCCGGCGCCAGCGCCTACCCCCGCACCATCGATTTCGCCCGCATGTCGGAGATCGCGAAAAGCGTGGGTGCCTATCTGTTCGTGGACATGGCGCACATCGCCGGTCTCGTCGCCGCCGGTGTCCATCCCAGCCCGGTTCCTTACGCTGACTTCGTCACCAGCACCACCCACAAGAGCCTGCGCGGCCCCCGCGGCGGCATCATTCTTTGCAAAGCGGAACACGCCAAAAAAATCGACGCCCAGGTTTTCCCCGGCGTCCAGGGCGGCCCGCTCATGCACGTCATCGCGGCAAAAGCGGTCTGCTTCCATGAGGCGCTTCAGCCCGGCTTCCGCGAATACCAGGAACAAATCGTCAAAAACGCCCAGGCCCTCGCCGCCCGCATGGTCAAAAATGGTTATACCGTCGCCTCCGGCGGCACCGATAACCACGTGATGCTCATCGACCTGCGTCCCCAGGGCCTCGAAGGCAAGACCGTCCAGGAAACCCTCGACGAGGCCGGGATCACGGTGAACAAAAACAGCATCCCCTTCGACACCGCCAGCCCCTTCCGCCCCAGCGGCATCCGCATCGGCACCCCCGCCGTCACCACCCGCGGCATGAAGGAAGCGGAAATGGAACTCATCGCCGACGCCATCCACAAGGTCCTCAGCAACATCGGCAACCACGCCGTCCTCGCCGAAACCCAGGCCTGGGCCGCGGAACTGAACCGCCGCTTCCCTCTCCCCTGACCAACTCCGGGGCCGGACCCTCACAAGATAATCCACAAGCAAAATGCCGGGAATTTTTTCCCCGCATTTTGTTGAAAAGAATCCTATCGACCGCGTAGCGGTCACGGAAGGTAGCCGGGGGATTCATCCCCCGGACTAACAGATTAAATACCTTGCGTCACGTAGTGACGCCGGAAAAGGACGTGCAATATCCGCCACTCCCACGCAAAATCGCTGTTCGCC
The DNA here is from genome assembly GCA_028293305.1 of Verrucomicrobiales bacterium. Taxonomy (GTDB): domain Bacteria; phylum Verrucomicrobiota; class Verrucomicrobiia; order Verrucomicrobiales; family V1-33; genus CAIZWU01. The sequence goes on from JAQGPD010000449.1 coordinate 9,258, forward strand.
CAACAACAATGCGCACACCGCCTCCAGTCGCTCCGAATCGAAAGTTGGCCTACAACTACTGGTTCATTCCGGTGTGTTTGATGGGTAGAGGCGTTTGAGTTTGACTCGTGCGTCTTTGGTGGTGAACTGCCATTCGGTGGTTGCTTGGGATGCGTTGCGGGCTTGGCTCCATTGGTGCAGTTCGCGCTCCACCTGAGTCCTCTCAGCGATCCGCCGGGACAAACACTGCCGCTGGGCGACTCCAATTTCGATCTCCGCCATATTGAGCCAACTGCCATGTTTGGGCGTGTAATGCCATTCGATGCGTTCTTTGAGACGGAGCGCTTCGGCAGGATCGAAGGCTTCGTAAAGTGAGGCCGGGGTATGGGTATTGAGATTATCCTGCACCAGCACGATTTTGTCAGCACTTGGATAAACCTCATCACACAGCCAGCGGATGGTCTGGGCGTAATCGCGTGCAGTGCGTTGTCCGGTGACCCTCACTTCACGCCAGGATTCCAGCGGACTGTAAGCCATGAACACGCTGCACATGCCGTGGCGGACATACTCGTAATCCTGACGTTCCGGCTGGCCGGGCTGTGCCGGCACTCCTTCGCGCGCGTCGCCGATGAGCTGCTTGCAAAATTCATCCAGACACACCAGCGGACGCAGGGGGTCCCGCGGCCGGGCATACACTTCCAACACATCCTCCATGGCACAGACGAAGGCCGCGTGGCCCTGCGGCGGAAGGCACCACTGTTGGACTTGCCAGGGTTTCAGCTCGTTTTTTTAAGCGTCCGGCTCACGGTCTGGGGGCTGAGGCAGTCCACCAGACCCAGCGCCACCACGTGATCGCCCAGGAGCTTGAGCGTCCAGCGGGAACGGCCCTCCGGCGGAGCGGAGCAGGAGGCTGCTATCAAATGGGCTTCGGTCCACCCGTCCACTTTCCGGCGGCTGATTTTGCGTTGCGGGGGCCAGCCATGCACTGCGATTTGCAGACCATGTTCGGCGAGAGCGCAACGGGTGCGCTCCACGGTGCAGATACTGACCCCGAGGGCACGCACGATTTCCGCATCCTTCATCGCTCCGCCCGGATGATCCTCGTCCGCCGCCAACAGGATCTGAGCCCGCAGACGTTTGGGAGCCGCCGCTTTGCCGGCGGTCACCAGAGCTTTGAGTTCGCAACGTTCGGATTCTGTCAGGTGAATGCAGTATTTCTTCGGCATTTCCCGTGACTACCAGGTTTTTCCACAAGGGCCAGGACGGATTTCGTGAAATTTACACCCATCAAACCAATTGGAATGAACCACTA
>JAQGPD010000467.1 GCA_028293305.1 Verrucomicrobiales bacterium
GAGGCCGAGCCCACATCAGCATCCGCGTCGGCCTCCGCCTCCGGCCCCTCCCCCACCGGCCGTCCTTCGCTGCCCTCAAGCATCAACGAATACTTCTATCCCATCACCAGCCCCAGCGCCCAACCCATGCCCATGGTCTACCTGCCGGCCATTCTACGCTCGGCGGAAATGACGTTCTCGGACGCCCCCAAGGATGTGTTTGTCATGCGCCGCCTGTCCCTTCTCAGCAAGCTTAGCGAGGACATGATCACCCTCGATGCCGCCAATGCCATCCGCAGCCGGCTGGACGCGTCGAATCTCAACCGCGAGCCCATGCCCGGCACCGTCACCTACGCCGCCGTCCCGCCGTTCGCCCTCAAAGCCTCCACTTACACCGCCGCCCGCGACCAGGCGGTCGATTGGTTATACACCAATGAGACCATCGACCTCTCCTATTGCGAGAAATACAATCTGTATAGCAAGCCCGGCGAACCGGAGGGCGACTTCCGTGTCCGCCTGCAGCACCGCGCCAAGGAGGACCGCGACCGCGAACTGGAGGCGCTCCGTTTGAAATACCACGGCGACTATCAAAAACTCGAGGCCGCCGCCGCCCGCGCCCAGGCCACCCTCGACCGCGAAGCCGCCCAGGCCCGTTCCGCGAAAATCACGACCGCCGTCAGCATCGGACAGACTATCCTCGGCGCTCTTTTCGGCAGTCGGAAAACCATCAGCCGCACCACCATCAACAAGACCAGCACCGCCGCCCGCAGCGCCACCCGCGCGTTCGAGCAACATGGCGATGTCGGCCGCGCCGAGGAAAAACTGAGCGATATCGAAGGAGAAATGGTGGCCCTCAAAAACCGGATGGACAACGAAATGGAAACCATCCGCCTCGCCGCCGATCCCGATTCCCTGGTCTTCACCAAAACCCCCATCCGCGCGCTGAAGAAAAACATCACCATCAACGCCTTCGGCCTGGCGTGGCTGCCCTACTATCAAACCGGCACCGGCTCCCTGGAAGCCGCCTGGGACGAAGGCTGATCCCGTTTCCAAAAAAAAGAAAGGAGCACGGGCCTCCCGGCCCGTGTGTTTCCATAAGATTGCACCGGTTCCCCCCAAAACCCTCACAAAACGAAACACACGGGCCGGGAGGCCCGTGCTCCCTTCCCCAAAGCTCCGCCCAGTCCGTCCCGCCTTTGGCATGACGGTTGCTTTGAACAGACCCGCCCTCCGGCGGGCTTGGCTTATTATGCGGAAAGACACTCTTGGATTGAAACACGAACTGCCGCCCCGCACGAGGCTGGCGCTCACCCTCCTATCCTTTTTTCTGCCGGTGCTCCTTTGGTGCGCCGTCTCCTACGTGCCCTGGCTCTGGCACCCGCAGATGCACATCACCGATGCCGGGGAGGTGGAATCCTTCTCGGAGGGAATGGACCTTCCCATCAAGGACTTCGAGGAGGCCAATGCCGGAGCGGTCAAGGACGGCATCGCTCCCGGAAAAGGTTATCGGGTGAACCCGGTCTACCTTCCGGCACCGCACGAAGTCCTCCGCGCCTTCCACACCGCCTTCACCACCCCGCCCCGTCTGCCTAACGAACCATGGCTGCACGACAGCCTGATGCAGTCCATCAAAACGATCTTCTACGGTTTTGTGATTTCCTCCCTGATCGGCCTGCCGCTGGGCGTGCTGGCGGGCGCATTCCGCTTTTTCTCGCGACTCTTCGAGCCTTTCATCGAGTTCTTCCGCTACCTCCCCGCCCCCGCCTTCGGCGCGCTTTGCGTCGCGGTGCTCGGCATCAACGACGCGCCCAAAATCGCGATCATTGTGATAGGCACTTTTTTCCAACAAGTCCTCGTCATCTCCAACACCGTCCGCAAAGTCGACCCCTCCCTCGTGGAGGCCGCGCAGACCCTCGGGGCCAGTCAGGGAAAAATCGTCCGCCGCGTCATCATCCCCGCCGCCCTGCCGGAAATCTACAATGACATGCGCATCCTCCTGGGCTGGGCCTGGACCTATCTCATCGTGGCGGAAGTGATAGGCACCATGTCCGGCATCACCTTTTTTATCAATCAACAGGCCCGCTACCGCAACTTCGACAACGTCTACGCCGCCATCGGCATGATCGGCATCATCGGATTCACCTCCGACCTCTTCCTCGCCTGGCTCGGCAATCAAATCTTCCCCTGGAAACGCCAGGGCCGGACCCGCAAAAAATCCTGGCTGTCCCGGCTCCTGACCCCTCCCAAACCCATCCCCGCCTGACACTTCCGCGGAGCCAAGCACCAGTAGCAAGGCCCGTCCCGGCCTTGTTTTCATAGCCCCGGCATCCCTCCAAGGAATCCCAAAGCCCCCTAAAAAGCATGATACCAATTTCAGCTGAGAATCGGTAAATTCCACACGCGCTTTTCCAGCGCCACCACCTGCCGCAATATCTTTTACTGGAGCATTTTAAATAATGACGTAGCCGGCGTCCGACCCCAGCGGGGTTGAATCTTTATAGCCATAGTCACCCGTTAAATTTCAGCTCCGGAGGAGCGACATCTGGTTTCATCGGGAAAAGAATAGGCCGCTCCTCCGGAGCCCGATCATTTTTCGCATGCCAGTGGCTATAAAGATTCCGGCCCTCCGGGCCTAATCTTGCAGAGGCCCGACGACTACGGCATTGTTTTAACTGCTCCAGCACCTGCGGGATAATTCCTCTGTATTTACCGGTTCGGGATTACGCCAAAGGCGTTGGGGATGTTAGCCCGGGGTTGCCGACCGTGGTCGGCTACCCCGGGTCCTTCACCCGCGAAATCCCGAACCCTGAAGGGGTTCAGGATCCCCGGCCGCCAAGGCAACCCCAGTCCGTGAAAACTTCATGGATTGACCCATTTCCGGAACCGCGTTGCGGTTCAAAATGCGTTGTGGCCACTTCCTGGGGTAGCCGTGGCCACGGCAACCCCAGGCTGAAATCCCTAACGCCCTTGGCGTAATCCAGCCG
>JAQGPD010000491.1 GCA_028293305.1 Verrucomicrobiales bacterium
GCTTCGGGGCCGCTGAGAAGGGATAGTTCGCCGAGCATGTCCTCCAGTTTTTCAAAGCGCGATCCGAACCGCATGAATTGTTCGAGGTCCTGGCGGCGATTGTCGAAGTTGTCGAAGGTGGCCTTCATGTAGGCTTGATAGACGCCCTCGAAGGTGCTGGTCATGATTGTTAGGGGATCGTGCAGGGTGCCGTCCGCCTTCAGGTATTCGTCCATGGTCCAGCCCAGTTGCTGCCAGTCTTTTTCGGCGCGGGGCGGGACTTTGATGGTTTGGAAAATCGCGGAATACGACTTGGGCGGCGCGCCGGTTTTGGCGGAGTCGGTGACCAGCCAGGCCGCCCAGATTTTGGAAGCGGATCCGGCACCGACTCCTGGCAACATTTGCACGAGGCGGTCGAAGGCGGCTTCATCCCGGGGATTGACGGCGAACTTCAGGAAGGCGGAAAAATCCTTGATGTGCGCGAGTTCGAAAAACTTGAGACCGCTGGTGATTTGAAAAGGAACGGCCTCGGAGGTCAGCTGCAATTGCACGTCCATGCTTTGGAAATGCGCGCGGTAAAGCACCGCCATGTCGGAGTAGGGAATGTGTTCCTCCGTGTGCAGTTCCTGGAGGCGTTGGCAGACAAAGGCGGCCTGTTCCTGCGGGGTGTAGAGCGCGGCCACCACCGGCTTCATGCTGGCCTTGGGGCGGGCGGCCTGGAGGGTTTTGGGGAATTGATTGACGTTCAGTTTGATCGCTTCATTGGCCAGGGAGAGGATCTCGGGCACGCTGCGGTAATTGGTTTCGATGGTGAAAACCTGGGCTCCCGCGTGGCGGTTGGGGAAGTCGATGATGTTGCGGAAATCCGCGCCGCGCCAGGCGTAGATGCTTTGCGCGTCATCGCCCACCACCATGACATTCCCATGCTGGCCGGCGAGGGACTCGATGAGCGCGCCCTGCAGGCTGTTGGTGTCCTGGTATTCGTCCACGAGGATGAACTGGAATTGATATTGATATTGCGCCAGGACGGGCGGCTGCTCGCGGAAAAGTGTCAGGGTCCGGGTCAGGAGATCGTCGAAATCGACGGAGTTCGCCTTGTCTTTTTTCTCGGCGTAGATGGAGGCGACTTTGGAAATGCCGGCGATGAATTCCGCGTCGTTGCTGAAGTCGCGGGCGATGATTTCCTTCAAAGGCCGCAGGGTATTCGCGGCGAGACTGATGAGTCCCATGATGACCGGGGCTTTGGGGAATTTTTCGCCGGTGTCCTCCTCGACCTGTTTGGCGACGCCGCTTTCCTTGATGGATTTGGTCAGGAGCGCCTTCGCGTCGTCGCTGTCCAGGATGGTGAAATTTCTTGTCAGGCCCAGCAATTCGCCATGGCGTCGGAGGATGCGGTTGCAGACGGAATGGAAGGTTCCGCTCCAGAGGCCGGCGGTTTGCTGGGGCAGGAGGGCATCCACGCGCTCCAGCATTTCGCGGGCGGCTTTGTTGGTGAAAGTGAGCAGGAGAATGTTTTCGGGCGCGACCGCATTTTTCAGAAGATAGGCCACGCGATAGGTCAGGGTGCGGGTCTTGCCGCTGCCGGCTCCGGCGATGACGAGGCTCTGGCCGGGAGGCGAGGTCACGGCGGCGAGTTGCTGCGGATTCAGCTCGGCGGCGAAATCGATCTTGACCTCCGGCACCCGGGACGCGGTGCCTCTCCCCTTCAATGTGTATGTGCGCGACATGCGGTTACGGGAACAGTGAAAAGGCCGGAAGACAATTGGGGAAGTTTTCGGATTTTCAGATTTCGGTTTTCATTTCGGAGGCCCGGAGGGGCGGATGCGGATTTCATGGGTTGTTTTTTGGGGGCGGCGGGGATTTTGTGGGGGGTGGAAAATGGCGGCAATTTTACTTCTGTTCCGACTTCGGGCGGGATGCCTGTTTGGTTGGCGGAGTTGCATCGACGCTGGGCGTCTTCGCGCGGCGGGCGGTCCCGGGGCAGTGTGCAGGCGTTTTCACGGGACTGGGAAAACTTGTTGGACGAGGCTGGATTGCGGAGCGCGGAGGAACGGAGTCTGGCGGCGAAGGAGGCGGAGGCGATCGAGCGGGAAGGGCGCGTGATACTTGTCAGGCACCGCTATCGGAGGTTCATCCAAAAAGTCCGGCTTCCGCTGGCGGAGGAGCCGGTGGTGCGGGGACTGCGGGGCCTGCCGGAGCCGGGGGAAATGCGCGCGCGGGCGGTGGCGGCGGTCCGGGAGGCATCGGCGAGGGTGCATCCGGTTTTGCCGGAACTCTGGTCCGCGTGGACCGGGGAATTGTTGGAGGATCCGGGTTTGGAAAATCCGCGGCGCTTTATGCCATGGCACCGTCCGGAACTTGTCAGGGAATTGTTGGGATGGGTATTCGGGCTGACGGCCAGGGAGTGGGGGCCCGGCACATTGGTGAGGGATGCGGAGGTGGCGCTGGGCTTGCCCACCAAGACTCTGGAGAAGCGGCGGGGTCTGGTGGAATCGGCCTTGAGTCGGTTTTTCCAGCAGGAGGGCCGGATGGGAATGGGGGCGTTGAATCTGGCCTGGACCCATAGTGTGGCGGGGATTCATGGTCCTTTGAAGTTGATTCTGCCCAACGGCGAAGCGGAACCGGGCCGCCATCTGCACGGGGTGCTGTATTTGTCAGCGGAGGACCTGGAGAGGGCGGTGTCCATTCACACCGATGCCGCCTACATCCTCACGGTGGAGAACACCAAGGTCAGTTTCCGGGACGCGGCCGCCGCGAATTCCGCAAGGTCGCCCGCAGCCCGCGGGCTGGTGGTGGCGAGTTCCTTTCCCACCCGCGCGGTGCGGCTGTTGTTGGAAAAACTGCCCGCTGATTTGCCCCACTATCATTTTGGGGACACGGATGCCGCCGGGTATTCCATCCTGGCAAAACTCCGGTCCGTCCATCCCGCGCGGTCCGTGCAGCCCTGGCTCATGGAATGGCGCGAGGCACCCAGCAGTCCTCCGCTGACACTTTATGACCGCCGGACCGCCGCCGCGCTTCTGGCGGAACCGGCCATGGCGGACTTCCATCCCGACCTGCAACGGATGCTGCAGTCCGAAAGGAAAGGAAACTTTGAGCAGGAGCACCGCGCCTTTCACCTTCCTCCTGCCGGGATCGAAATCCACTGATACCAATTCCAGTTGGAATTCGGTATATTTTGGACGTTCTTTCCGGCGTCGCTACGCGGCGCAATGCTTCCAACCTGCTAGTCCTTGGGATAAATCCCTCGGCTACCTTCCGCGACCTCCTAGCGGTCTGTTGCTTTTGTGGCCACAGGCAGCCGCCCAAGCTGGCCTATTGTTAGGTGACGGATTTGCCATTAT
>JAQGPD010000515.1 GCA_028293305.1 Verrucomicrobiales bacterium
CTGCTTATGCTATCCAAGGTTGCTGCTGCCGCTCATAGGACTGAGCGGACTACTCTGTTGGCGGACTACTCTGTTGGCGGACTACTCTGGTGGCTGACCAATCCACCCTAGTTAGCTGCCTAGCAGGTTGTCGAGTTTTTCGTCGCGGGCGGCGCCGTGGCGGCGGGCGAGGCGGTAGTGTTGGCGGGCGAGGTCGATTTTTTCGTCGCTGGCGTAGATGACGGCGAGGTTGAAATGAGCGTAGGCGTTCGCGGGATCGAGGGCGATGGCTTGTTTGAGATGTTGCTCCGCTTCGGCGTGGCGTTTGGCGTTCCAGGCAATGCGGCCCAAGGTGAGGTGCGCGTTGGAGTTGGTGGGGTCGAGTTCCAGGGCGACCTTCATCTCCTTGGCGGCTTCCTCGGGCTGGTTCAGGCGCAGGTGGACCACGCCGAGGAGGTAATGCACCGGCCCGCGGTCGTAGTCGTAGGCGAGAGCCTTCATGATGGTTTTCAAGGCTTCGTCGTAGTTGCCTTGTTTCACTTGGACGACGCCGAGGTTGCTAAGCGCGTGGACGTTCATGGGCTCCACCAGCAGGATTTTGCGGTATTGATTTTCAGCCTCGGTGAAGGCATTCCTGACAAATAGTTCCTCGGCAGCGTTGGCGTAGGCTTTGAGTTCAGGCGCGAGTTGTTCCTTGCTCTTGGACTCGCCCTGCGGGGTGCCGTTGGGGGCGGCGGGAGTGCCGTCATCCTTAAGGGCCTGGCTGTCCTGGACCATCATCAGATCGGGACCGCCGTTGTTCAGCAAATATTCGTTCAAGCGGCTGGTACTGAGGACGGCGCGTTGTTCCTTGGCCATGTCAGGGGCGGCGGCCATTTCGTTGAGGGTGCGGAGCACACGGTCGGTTTCCACACCGAGGTTTTTCAAGCTGTCGAGCACTCCGTCCTTGGTCAGATCCTCCATGATATTGCGGCGGGCGGCCTCACGTTTGGCCTGCTGTTTCATTTGTTGGAGGATGATCTCGCGCAGCACTTTGTTTTCCAAGCTGGCTTCAACCTCATTGACCGCGCCTTCGCCTTTTTCACCCAACATGCGGTTGGTGGCGTCCAGGCGCTCGGTCAGGGTCACGATTTGTTGGCGGTAGTCATCGCTTTCCTGTTGGAACCGGGCGACCTGTTCCTGCATTCCCTCCAACTGTCCGCGCAGGGTCGCGATCTCGTTTTGGTCGGATGTTTTTTCAGCCGTGAGCTTGGCCACCGTGACCTGCGCGGCCTCCAGTTCTTTTTTCAGCCGTTGGTTTTCGGCAATGATCTTCATCTTTTCCGGAGCCTTCCCGCCATCGCCGCCGGAAAGGAGGGCTTCAAATTGATCGCGTTCCTTGCGGAGTTCATCGCGCTCGCGAGTGCGTTCCTTGACCTCGCCATAGGCTTTTTCAAGATCGGCCAGGAGCGAATCCGACTTGGCGTTGGCGGTGCTCAACTGGGTCATGGCCTCGCCCAGCTGCTGCTCCAACTGCTCCACGCGCTTGGTGAGGTTTTTGTTTTCGCGCTTAGCCATCGGCTCCGCGCGGTCCAGGTCCGTCTGCACTTTGGCCAGGGATTCGCGGAGGGCTTTTTCGGCGTTCCGGGCGGTGAGGATCTCGCCGCGGGCGGCAAAAAGCTCGTTGTCACGGGACCCGAGTTTTTGCAGGGTTTCCTCGTTCTTTTTGGTCAGGGCATCGATCTGCGCCTGCATGCCGCGGAGGCGTTCCTCCATGACCAGCGGCGTGTTGCGCGGGGTTGCGGGGGCGGTGCCGGCGGGGAGGGCGGGCTCGATGCTCAGGTTGGGCGCGGAGGCATTTCCGATGACGCCCGAGGCGGAAACCGGACCGCCGGCCGCTCGGCGCTGGACTTCCAACTTGCGGACGCGCTCCATTTCCTCACGGATTTTCCGACGGCGGTATTCCACGATTTCGGGCTGCCAGGTGCGGTCGGCTTCCCCGGCGGCATCGAAGAGATCACGGGCATCCTTGAGCTTGAAATAAGCTCCCGCGAAGTCGCCCTTCGCTTCCTTTTCCGTGCCCTCCTTCATGATGAGGTGGCCCTGGAGATAAAGTTGTGAGGGCGAACCCGGCTGGGCCGACGGCGTGGCGGCGGGAGCGGTCGCGGCGGCGGATGGGGAAGCGGGTCTTGGCGCTTGCGCGGAAAGAGGCGAAGCGGAGCCGAGCAGGAGCGCGAAACCCAGGCGGGCGGAAAAAGTTGGGGCGATATTCATCGGAAATACCGGCAAGGCCGGGACGGATCTTGTCAGGTCAGGTCAGGTCAGGTCAGGTCAGGTTGAGCAAAGCCGGCGGGGACCGGGAGTGTGGCCGGACGGAACCAGGTAAAGTTAGGGCTGGGAATCGGAATCTGGAGAGGGTGGAAGGGGCGCGGGGGGCGCGTCCGGGGGCGCGGGGGGCGCGTCCGGACCGTCCGGAGGCGCGGGTAGTGCGTCCGGGCGCGTGGGAGGCAAAGGTGCGGGCTGCGGGACCGGTTCCCCAGGGCTGGAAAGCCGGGGAGGCGGCGGAGGGGTGGGGAATGTTGGGGGAGGAGGCGGTCCAAAGTCCGCAGTCCCTTTTCCAGCGTCCCGTCGGGGATGCGGCTGGCGGTTGGTTGGATCATTGAGCAAATCGCGAAGCACCGCCCGGAGCGAGGCTTCGCGCTGTCGGGATTCCCGGAGAGCGTTTTCCAAATGGGTCAGTCGTTGGAGGAGAGCTTCCTGGGCTTCCGCCGCCGGAGGCAACGTCGACGCAAATGGATCCAATTGCTGCCGGGGTTCGGGTCTTGGGGGCGGCGGGGATTTGAATGGCGGGCGGAAATGTTTGCGGCGGGGCCGATCATCCTGCGCTGCGGGGTCGGCCGGTTTTTCGGGAATCGGCTCCTCCTCCAGCGACGCGTGACCGGATTTTTCCGCCACGCGTTGCAGGTCCTTGCGGATACTTGCCCGGCGGAAATCCACGATTTCCTTTTGCCATTCCGGGTCCCGGCGCTGTGCGGCATCGAAGAAGTCGCGCGCCTGCGAGTAGGCCTTGAATGCGGAGTCGAGGTCCCCCGCTTTCTCAGAGGTTCGGCCCTCTTTCATGGCGAGATGGCCTTCCAAATAATGTTGTGAGGCGGCTTTTTCATGATCCGGCGACACTTCGGAACGCCGGTCATTTTTATCCCGCTGTCCGTGCCGTCGCTCCCGGCGGGTGGCGTCGGGATTTGAATTTTCGTCCGATGCCGCCTGTGGGACCTCGTCGTCCGGAAACATGTCGCCGGGGTGCAGCTCGCGAAGGTCTTTTTGAAAAAATGGCGCCGTGAATTTCCGCTGGTGGATGGGTTTTTCTCCGCCGGTTTCGCCATTCGCCTCAAAATCCCCCGACTCCCCTTCCCTGCTGCCATGACCTTTCCCATTTTCCAACAAGCCCGGCTTCACCAACAAAGCCTTGTCCCGCAATGCCTCCAAACGGTGCTCCGACGGGCCCTGCGCAAAGGGTTCCGCAGCCCATGGAGCCTCGCTTGGAATGGATGGCATCAATTCCTCAATACCCTCGAGCTCAGAAGTCCAGGCCGGATCGCGGAGCAAGTCCGGGGCCGGGTCCTGCGCCCGGAGGAACGCCGCAGGCAACAGCAGGAGACAGACAAGCACAGGCGGATGAAGGGAAAAAATCCGGGTGTTCATGATGTGCGGGTGGTGGTGGCGGTCCGCACTGTAAGGGCGGACCGGGCAATTGGCAATACTGTCTCATATCAGAATCACATTGGAATCCCATGAAAATGTCCATGACTTGCATTTTCCTGAAATTACAGTATGCTTGATTTTTACATTCATGAATCGTGGCATCATCTATCTGGCAAGCGGAGGACGGAGTTATCTTGGCGAACTCCTGACGTCCTTCCACAGCTTGCGGAAGTTCGAACCGGATCTGCCGGTGACGGTGTTTTCCCGGTTCACGGTGCCCCGCGGCCTGAAGAATTGCACCGCATTGCCCATCACGTCGGACGAGCATCCGTTGAAACTCAAAGTGCTCACGCTCAAGGAGTCGCCTTACGAAGAAACTCTTTTTCTGGACACGGACACTACCATCCGGGGTCCGCTGATGCCCGTTTTCGATAAACTGGCCGACCATGATTTCGCCGCCGCGAATTCCCATGAAGCTAACTGGTCCGTGCAGCCCGCGCGGTTTGTGGCTTTGGTGAAAAAACGGGACTACAACACCGGCGTTCTGCTCTATCGGAAATCCCACGCGATGCTGAAATTTCTTTCCCAGTGGGAAGCAGCGGTTTTGGCACAGGATGCGTCGGATATGTGGGCGGGGCACAATTGCGATCAATTCCATTTCAATAAACTCGTGAGCGAAGGTGCCTTGGAACGCTGCGGAGTCGATTTCCTGGAACTGGACAACGTGGTCTGCAACGCGCGCGGGGCCATGTTGCCGGAAATCAAGAGGTTGGGCCGATCGAACGAGATCCGAATCCTGCATCATCGCACGCGTGCGATGAAATTGCGGAAACTGTTTTATTCCGTAACCGACGCGGCCACCATCCGGGAGATCGGACTGAAGGCTCTGCAGCGCGTCAAAGGCTGAGCTTTAGACAGGCCGGGCTGACCGGGAATTGAACGGACAAAGCCACCAACGGGCCAGGAAGTCTGTGAACCGCAGATTGGTCAGGACCTAGAAATCGTCATCCACCTCGAAGGAGACGTTGGCGATTTTGGCGGCCTGCATGGCGTTCATCACGGTGGCGATGGATTCCCATTTGGTGTCGGGAGCCGCGCTGATGGTGACGATGATGGGGGTCGGGGTCTGCGCTCCACCTTCCGCTTCGCTCTGCTTTTTCAGGTCGCGGAAGGTTTTTTTGAGGTCATCGCCACTGACGGGTTCCTCGTTGTGGGTGATGGCTCCCTCGGCATCGATGGCGATGGATTCCTCCATGGGCGTGTCCTGGGTGCTTTCCACGCTTTGCTCGGAGGAGGGCAGCGTCATCTTGAGCTGCGTTTCCACTTTTTTGTCCCCGGCGAGGGTCATGAAGAAAAGCATGATGACGAAAATAACGTCGAGCATCGGGGCGATCTGGAAACCAAGATCGCCGTCTGATTCGTAGCGGCTGTGACCGGACATGGGGTGTTTGGAAAAAAGGTGGGGGAAAAATCAGCCGGCCCGGTTCACGGTGGCGAAGGAGACTTTGGCCGTGACTTGGGCTGCGATGCCGATGGCGGTGCGGACTTCCTTCGCGGGAGTATTCTTGTCAGCGCGGATGATGACTTCGAATTTGGGATTGTTCTCGCCGCGCTTCTGGAGCATTTCCACGAGTTCCTCGGATTGGTTTTCGTAGTCCTTTCCGGCGTAGTTGAGGATCACCTTGCCTTCGCTTTCCTTCCAAATCACATTCAGGAGGACCTGATTGGGATCGGGTTTCCGCTCCGCCGAATCCGGGGCCACGGGGACTTTGACGCGGGTGTCCACCTGGTCGATCTGCGTGGTCGAAATCGCCACGAAGAAGACCAGCATCACCAAAAGCACGTCGATCATCGGCGCGATTTGGAAATCGGGCTCGCCACTTTCAATACTGCCACCGCCGCCGGACATAGGACAAAAATGCTTGGGGAAAAACTAAAAAACCTTCAAAAAGAGGGACCGGAAACCGGGTGGGTTGGAACCACGCCCGGTCTCCAGCGGAAAAATCACACAGCTGGAGCGCCTTGGAGTTCGGCGCTGCCGCCTTCCACCCAGTTCGGGGCGTTGGCGTAGAGTTCCTGGTCGCCGATGTGCACGCCTTCCGCGAGGTGATAGGGGAACTTGCGGAAGAGGTTGCCGATTTCCGCCTCGACTTCGTTCATGCCGCCCATGAGGCGATTGCGGAGGAAGTAGAAGGACATGAAGGCGGGAATGGCGACGAAGAGGCCGGAAGCGGTGGCGACGAGCACGTGGCCGATGGCTTGGGCGAGAGCGCCGGTGTTCTGGGTGGCGCCGCCGCCGCCGAGAGCTTCGAAGGCGCTGATCATCCCGAACACGGTGCCGAGCAGACCGACCATGGGAGTGCAAACCCCGATAACGGAAAGGTAGGAGATGCGGTTGGAGATTTTCGCCTGCTCCGAAATGATGGATTCGGTGAGGGAGTGTTCCGTGGCGGACTTGCCGTCGCCGACGGTGACGAGGCCGACGCGGGCGACGTTGTTGATGACCGAGTTGTTCTCCAGCGTGCCTTGATAGGCTCCGACATAATCGCCGGCGCGGAAGCTGTTATGGAGTTTTTCCAGGTCATCGGCGGGGATGAGCCGCTTGGTGCCGGTGCGCTGGGCGCAGTCGATGATCAGCCAGACCATGGCGATGGAGAAGCCGGCGAGGGGGATCATAATCAGACCACCATCTTGGAGAATTTTAAAAACGCTGCGAGTCGTGACCTGTGGGCCTGTGCCGGCGGCGGCAGCGGCTTCCTGGGCGGAGGCGGCACCGGCTGCCAGGAGGGACAGGGCGGTGACGTAGAGGGAGGTGAAACGGGCGGACAGGCGGACTTTCATGGGAGGTGGTTTTTTGAATGGATTGAGTAGTCTTGTTGGTTTGGCATCGTCAAGATATATCTGACAGGGATAAGGCCGGAAGGGTGACGAAAAGGTTGATTGCAGCTCGAAAGCGATCAGGGCGCTTTGCCCATGAGCTTGGACAGGGCATCTTTTTCCTGCTTCGCGGCATCGGCCTCCGGCGTGCCGGCATAACGCTCGATAATCCGGTTGAGGCTGTCACCGGCGTCCTGGAAGCGGGTCAGGCGCATGAGGGATCGCGCGGCACCGAGGTCGGCCGCGGGGAGGAAGGCGGCCTCCGCGCCATAGAAAACCGGGATTTGAAGATAGGCGTCGAGGGCTTCCTCGAAGGCCTCGCGTTTAAACTGGATATCGCCGATCAATAGATTGAGGCGGGCCAGGGTGTCGGCATCCAGGGGGCTTTTGAGGAGCGGTTTCACCTTGGCCAAGGCGGGGCCGGTGATGCCTTTTTGGAACTGCTCCAAGGCGTCCAGCATGATGACGCGGCTTTGAAGGTTGCTGGCGAGGGTCATGTTCCGGAGTTCGGACATGAGGCGCGCGGATTCGTCGTATTTATTCTGGCGGAGCAGGCTTTCCGCGACCAGCAGGCCGGCGGAGGCATACCATGAGCCGGGTTTGTCTTTCCATAGCCGGTGGAGGTCCTGAACGACAGTGGCTTTTTGGAGGGCTTCCGAAAATTTGCCCTTCAGCATCAGGTCGTCAGCGGCGGAAAGCTCGTCCGGTTTGGGGAAATCCACGCGTGTGACGCTGGCGACGGGGATGCTTTTGGTGGACTCGGAACCGTCCGCGGCTTTGACTTTGCGTTGGACGTTGGTGCCGGAGATGGTGACCTCCGCGAATTCCACGGCCCCTGCCTGGAAGAAGAGGGTCTGGGCACCGAGCGGGAGGGCGGCGGCCCAAAGCAGGACGCCGGCGGTGAAGGAAATGGGCTTCATGAGGAGGAAAGTGTGGATAGGTTTGGCTCCGGATGCACGTTAGCCGCCAAGACTGCGGAGCCGGTCTTTGACCTTTTGGAAATCGGGTTCGCTTTTCATTTTCTCCGCTTTGCGCGGATCGTTCACGGCGTCCTTGTAAACATCCACGGCGTCGGTGCCTTTGCCCAGGGCTTCCTTGGTTTCCCCGGCGCGGAGGTAGCCCTTGGCGCTCCATTGCGGGAAGGCGGCAAAGCTGAGGTAGAGCCTCTGGAAGTAGTTGAAGGCGTCCTCGAGGGCTTTTTGCTTGAAGCGGATTTCTCCCAGCAGCCAGGTGACCTCGGCTTTGACCTCTTTGGAAATCTGCTTGTCGCCGAACATTTCCTTCAGGAGTTTTTCGCAATCCTCGATTTTATCCGTATCGAAGAGCACTCTCGCCAACCCGATCTGGGCTTCGCCGTAGCGGGCTCCGGGGTAGTCGTTCATGGCCTGGTTGAACCGCTTCAGGGCGGTTTCCGTGTCCTTGGATTTGTAGGCCATCTGGCCGAGACCGACGAGCGCCCAGTCCATGTAGGGCGACTGCGGGAAGAATTGGATCAGGCGATTGAAGCAGGAGGAGGCGCGTTCCTCCGAGCCGCGTTTCACAAAATATTCCCCAACCACGGCGAGCAGACGCGGGCTGAAGTCGTCGGTTTTGAACTCGGTGACTAGCTTTTCCATCAGGGCGTCGGACTGCTTGGGTCCACTGTCCACGATGAACTTGCCGTCGGGGCCTTTGACGCGTTTGACCTTGCTTTCCAGATTGCGGTAAAGCTCTGATTTGACGTAAAGCAGACGGGCTTTTCCGATTTCGGAAAGTTTGCCTTCATCCAGGCCGAGCAGTTTGTTCAGCTCCGCTTCCGTCTCCGCGAAGACTTCCGCCGGAGTCGGAGCGGGGGCCGGAGCCGGGGTTTTCGCTGCGGCGGTGGATTTGGGATCGGTGGATTCCACCACGGGCTCGGCGGGGGCGGCTTTTTTGCGTTTCGGGATGGAGGAGACGGCCAACTGCTGGAGCAGATCCTCGACGCCTTCCTTGGAGGGGTTGTTGATATTGGCGAGGACCGTTTCCGCGAGGAACTTGCGGGCCCGGGCTTGGTTGGCGGTTTTTTCCTCGGGGGTGGTGCCCTGACGCACGATGGCACGGCCAATCCAGCTGATGGCTTCCAGGGCGGTCCGGTGCTCCGGATTCGCAGTGAGGAATTCGCGGTATAAATCCTCGATATCCTTCCAGCGGGACTGCTGTTGGAGGAGGGGCCGGGCTTGGCCGAGGCTGTATTCCACGACCTGGTCCGTCTGGCCCCGGCGCACGGCTTCGACATAGGCGTCGGCGGTGCGCTTGTCCAAGTCCTCCTGGGAGAGTTTTTTATCCGCCATTTCCTCGGCGGTCATTTCCTTGTAGCAATCGCCTATGAGCGCATAACAATCCGCCACGGTCGCGCTGCCTGGATAGGATTTGATGATATCCTCACATTCCTCGATGATGCGCGTGAAGCTGGAGTCCTGCTTCTTGCGTTTTTTGCCCATTTCCTCGCCTTTGAACAAATTGGCCAGGCGGTAGCGGGTGTCGGCGAGGTATTTGCCGGTGGGATATTTGTCGCGATAGGCGGAGAGTTCCCGGATGCTGCCTTCATAGTCGTTCTGGAAAAAGAACGTCAGGGCATACATGAAATCGATGTCCTCGATCAGCGGGGAATCCGCCGCGGCGGCGCGGAACTTGGCGGCGGCCTCGCGGGCTTTCAGGAAGTCGTATTGCTCCAGGTAGTTCTGGACCTGCGTGGCGAGGAAGTTGGATTTGTTGGGCGAGTTCTCGAGGTATTTCATCACCTCGTCGTAGCCCG
>JAQGPD010000599.1 GCA_028293305.1 Verrucomicrobiales bacterium
CCCCCGCCCAAGTGCCGACGCCGACCGCCGACCGCCGCCAACCGCCCGCGGCATTTGACCGCCCACTTTCGACCCCCGCCTTCCGCCCCTGCCCTTCCCGCGCCCATGTCCCCCAGCCTTCGCCTCCGTCTCATCTTCCTGCTCTCCGCCTGCGGCAGCCTGACCTCCTGCGGCACCGCCACCCATCTGCTAGGCCAAGCCGGCGGATTGGTGAATTCCGTCACCAGCCCGGTCCTCGGCGCCATCCGCCTGTCGGATTCCCCGGACTCCCCCGCCCTGCCCGCGCACCCCGCCAAGCCTTCCACCGCACAGCCCGGTCATGACTCCGAACGAGTTGAAGCTCAGCGCTCAAACTGATCCCCAGCCACCGGCGGGACTCTCTCCGGAGGCGACCACCCTCTGGCTCATCAAAGCCGACCGCTGGGAAGAGGCGCACCAGATCGCCCAGGACATCCCCACGCGCATCGGCTCGTGGCTCCACGCCCTCCTGCACCTGATCGAGGGCGATACCGGAAATGCCGGCTACTGGTTCGCCCGGGCCAGCCGCCCTGCCGTCCGCACTTCGGATATCGACTCCGAATGGGAAAAACTCGCCGCCGTCGTCCTCCCAGGCTGACGATTTTTCGCCGGTGTTTTCCATTTTTTACTTTTACAGGTCCCGCATCATCCCGCCGTCCTGACAGAAAATCCAGCTGCGGAATAAAATCGGATCTTCTGCCGCACCCCGCCGCCTCCGTTTCGATCCCCCATGCGTTTTTCCGCGACGCCACGAATTCCAAACAACTTCCGAAATTGGAACGCTCGCTTTCCAAGGTGCCGTTGACAGCCCCCCCAAGCTTCATAACCTGAGGCCACTAACAAACAAAACATGGAAAATCGCTTCGCCCCCGCCGCTGCGTCCACCGACCGCGAATTCACCTCCCCCGGCCACGGGTATTGGGCCGATGATGCCGTTTCCCCGGACGACTGGAACAGTTGGGCTTGGCAAATGCGCAACCGCGTCACCACCCTCGCCGGTTTGGAATCCCGCCTGGTCCTGACCGAGGAGGAGCGCGCCGGCGTCATCCTTTCCGGCAACAAACTGGCCCTCGCCATCACCCCCCACTTTTTCAATCTCATCCATCCCACGGATCCCGATTGCCCGATCCGCCGCCAGGTGGTCCCGCGTATTGAGGAATCCTGGGATAACCCCGAGGAAATGTCCGACCCCTGCGGCGAGGACAGCCACATGCCCGTTCCCGGTCTCGTCCACCGCTATCCGGACCGCGTGCTCTTCCTCGTCACCGACCGCTGCGCCTCCTACTGCCGCTACTGCACCCGCAGCCGCGTCGTCAGCGGCGTCGGCGAGCAGGAACTCCATACCGAATGGGAAGCCGCTTTCCGTTATCTGGAACAACACACCGAAATCCGCGACGTCCTGCTCTCCGGCGGCGATGCCCTCCTGCTTTCCGATAACAAACTCGAGGCGCTCCTCAAGCGCCTCCGCGGCATCAAGCACATCGAGTTCCTCCGCATCGGCTCCCGCGTGCCCATCTTCCTCCCTCAGCGCATCACCCCGGAGCTCTGCCGCATGTTGGCAAAATATCATCCGCTTTGGATGAGCGTCCACGTCAATCACCCGCGCGAGCTCACCACCGAAGTCAAAGCCGCTCTTGAACGCCTCGCCGACCACGGCATTCCCCTGGGCAATCAAAGCGTGCTCCTCCGCGGGGTGAACGATGATCCCGGCGTTTATAAAATCCTCGTTCAGAAGCTCCTCCGCTGCCGCGTCAGGCCCTACTACCTCTACCAGTGCGACCTCATCAAAGGCTCCTCGCACCTCCGCACCAGCGTCGCCAAAGGCATCGAAATCATCGAGCAACTCCGCGGGCACACCACCGGCTACGCCGTGCCCCAGTTCGTGATCGACGCCCCCGGCGGCGGCGGCAAAGTCCCGGTCAATCCCGACTACATGATCCATCGCGACGACGGCATCACCTTGGTCAGGAACTACGAAAACAAAGTTTTCGCCTACCCCGAGCCCGCCGCCCAGCCCCTGCCCTTCGAAATCGCGGGCTTCCGCCGGGATTGAAAATCAGCCGTCCCCAGACCGGGTTTGTCCTCTCTTTCCTTCCGGGCCGGCGCGCTGGTCAAACCCTGCACGGGTCTGCCGCCCCGTGCCCGGCATAGGTAAGGATAGGATAGGAAAATCCATTTTCCTTTTTTTCCGCGATGCCGCAATCACAGGATCCTTCATCATCCTGACAAAGTCACCGGCCGGCAATTTGGGCAGGAAATTCCACCGCTCTTCACCTGATTTTGAACGCTGGGCATATGATCTGTGAAATATCCATAAGTTACAAGCATGCCCATAATGAATTGAACTTCAATACCTTGTGGTTGTAAAAATATCAGGAAAAGCGAATCATCATCCTGAGACTTGTCGGCTGGGGTTGCTGTGTTACGATCCGGCACCGACAAAATATATGACTCAGCGTGCCGCTTTTTTCCGGCTATTACTCATCGCCCTGACCACTTGGATGGCCCTGCCCGCGCAGGCCGGGTCCAAAGTTCTTTATTTAGGGGATTCACTCAGCTTTGGCGCGTTCGGCACCACCCTGGACAGGCAACTCCGGCAATCCGGGTGCGAGGTTTACACCATGGTCACTGGCGGAGCGACTCCGTATTATTGGCTGAGCGATTTTGAAACCGTCTCCGGCGATGCCGGGCATTGGGTGAAACAGGATGGCTACGAGCGCCGGCTCCGCCGCACCCGCGCGGTGCCTAAAATCGAGCCCCTCCTTGAAAAATTCCACCCCGACGTCGCCGTGGTGCAGACCGGCACCAATCTCTACGCCACCCTCCGGGACAAGAAAAAGACGCCCGCCGAGCGCATCAAAGCCGTTGAATACGTGGTGGACCGCCTATGCCGCGTCCTCGCCACGGAAAAATGCCGCGTCTATTGGGTGACCCCTCCCGACAGCCACACCGGGAAATACCCGCGCGAACTCCAGGAACAAATGCGCGAAATCATCAAACGCGTCGTCGGCCGGCAAGGCCGCGTTTTTGATAGCTACGCCGTCACCCATTACACCGATCCCTATCCGCAGGAGGACGGCATTCATTACGGCCCGGAGCAAGCCACCGACTGGGCCCGCCGCGTGGCCCGCGATGCCATCGCCTGGATCGGACAGGCCGATTCCTCCTCCATCGCCGTCGCTCCGGAGGCGCCCCTTCCGGAGGAAACCGTCCGCAAAGCCCTGCCTGTGATCAGCGGAGCCAACACCGTCCGGGTTGAAGCGGTGCTCAAGGAAAAGACCCCCTTTCTTCATCCCGAGAACAGCACCTATCGCAATGCGCTGGCCTGTTATGAATATGAGGTGGTCAAGGTATTGGAAGGCAACTACACGGACGCAAAACTCCGCGTCGCCCACCAGGTGATGCGCAATAGCCAGCTCCGCCCGGAACTGGACTGGCTTCCCGGCCGTCGGGAAACCCTGACCCTGGTCCCGCTGGCGACTTATCCCGACACCGAAAAACTGGAAACGCTGGATGAACTCCCGGAAGCGGATCTCCCGATCCTGACACCTTTCCAGGGGAGTTAGGGCAGTTAGCGGAGGAGCGGTGCGTTAGGGGAGCGGTGCGTTAGGGGAGCGGTGGAGGTTAGGGGAGCGGTGGAGGTTAGGGGAGCGGTGGAGGTTAGGGGAGCGGT
>JAQGPD010000624.1 GCA_028293305.1 Verrucomicrobiales bacterium
CCATTCATCGCGCAGTCCGGACAGGGCGCGGGTGAGTTGCGTGTGGCCGGAAAGCCGGAGGGGCGATCCGGCATCGATGAGCGGATGCACGCCCGGGGGTTCGTCGTAGCGGGCGTAGGCGATTTTCCATCGATGCCCCTCGGGCGTGTGGAAGGCGTTGAGCGCGCGCGGGGGCGCCATGACCACGCCTCCCTCCACGGTGTTCTGCCATCTGCCTTCGAGGAGAATGCGGCCCTGGCCTTCCGAACTTTCCAGGATGAAGCTTCCGGCGGGACGCAGCCGCACTCTTTGATAGCCGGCGTCGGAGTCATCGATGCCGACGCGTGCCAGTCCATGCGCGGCGAGGAGTGGGCAGACATCCGGAGTCAGAAACCAGCATCGGGTGCCGGGGCCGTCGAGGGTGACGTCCTGCTGGGGGATGCCGTGTATTTCCATGGCGGTCAGGGGCAGCTGCTGCGGGTCGGGGGTTGGGGGAAAACAAAATGGCGGACGGTTGCCCGTCCGCCATCGCGAAGGTGAGTCGGAGTGATGCGTGCTTAGTTCCGGCGGCGGCGGGAGGCCAGGGCGGCGGCACCGAAGACGCCGAGGAGGGCGCTGGTGGGTTCCGGCACGGGACCGGCGGCGAACACGGAGGAGACTTCGGAAGGAGTCAGGGCGGTGTTGTAGATAGCAAGTTCATCGAAAGCGCCATCGAATCCGGCATCGCCGTTCCATTGGCCGCGGCCGAGCCAGTTGTTGTTATTGGCGAAAGTGGTGAGGTCCAATCCGGTGACGACTGGGTTCGTGCCCACGAGCACGCCGTCCACGTAGAAGTTAAAGTTCGAGGCATTCACAAACGTGCCGATCACGTTGATGTTGGTGGCGAGCGCGGCGGTGGCGCCGTTTGCACGGGAAATTCCGAGTTCGTTGCCCGGGGAGTGGGTGGTGAGACGAAGGGTATTGGCGCCGTCGCCGGTGTCCGGGATGAGTTGGATGTAAGGGGAGCTGCCGGCGCCGCTGTTGCCATTTTCGCCACCATCGGTGGTGCCAAAGGAAAGCGCGGAGGCCCAGTCGCGGTTGGTGGCGACAGTGAACCAGAGTGAGAAACTGAACTGGCCCGCAGTCCCGCTGTTCACCGCGGTGGTGATCAGGTTGTTAGGCAGGTTCACATAGGTCAGGCTGGCGTTGACGTTGTTTTCGCCGTTGTTGGCGCTGATGTCGAATTTGCCGCCGGCAAAAACACCGTTGGGCCCGACGATGTTGCCATTCTGGCCGCCGACGGAATCGTTGGCGGTTCCATCATTGAAGGTGTAGAGGTTCACCAAAGCCGCGCCGGAGGGCAGGGACAGAAGGGTCAGGGCAGAGAAGGAGACGAGGGGAAGATTGAGCTTCATGTTGGATGCGGGATCGTGGCGGTAATAACACCAAACCTGGCCGGACGGTCGCCCGTCGGATTTGGTTTAATATTCAATGAGATAGTAGGATCGCCGGGAATGAACAAATAGTTCCATGTGCCCCGGATCCACATTCGTGTGGCTTTGTTCCATTAAACAAATGATTTCGCCGCTTCAATATTCCTCGCCGGTTTTTCAGTCCCATTGGCACAGCGAGTTCACATAAGCCGCCGAGCCGTCGCGGAGCCAGCCGTCAAGTTGCGCCTGGTCCTTGAGTTGCTGGCCGCGGGCGCGCGGGACAACGAGGAACCGGGTGTCGATTTCCGGAAGCGCCGACATATCGCCCCAGAGTTTTTCAAATTGCGTTACGGGGAAAATGTCCTCCTGTCCATGTCCCCAACGCTTTTTGACATCTTTCAGCGTGATGTAAGTCGGCATGCGGGCCGCGAGATTGCGGATCGCGGTGGTGATTTTATCCGTGTTTTCCACGCCGGGCCGGAAATCCGCGCGGCTGAGGCCGAAGACACCCAGCAATTGATCGATGTCGATCCAGGTTGTCAGCGTATTGTAATAAGTCAGCGAAAATTCCGCTTCCTCGCGCGGCATGGCGAGACCTTCGACCAGGCGGGGCCGGCCATTCACGCGGGCAAGTCCACCCCCGCGGTCCTCCAGGCGGCGGGTGATGACCTCGAAAGTCAGGGCGGCTCCGCTTTGCAAATGCTGGCCCAGCAGCGTGGGGTCGGCATCGGCTCCGAGCGTGTCGATGTTATGCAGCATCAGCGTTTTGAGCTGCGGACGGGAGGTCAGGAGTTCGGTCAGGGTTCCGTTGCGGAGGAGATTCGCGACCTCGAACCAATGCCCCACGGGATGCAGGCACTGGAGCGGAAGATTGTCCGTGTAGTCGCTGGCTTCGCCGGCGCCATTCGCCCAGCCGATCAGGGCGGTGCGCAGGCTGTCGCGGACTTTTTGTTGTTGTTCGTCGAGCATCTGCTGCGGCATTTCCTCCCAGGCGAACCGCAGATCTCGCTCGGTGGGCACCATGCGGAGGCCCACGCTTTTTCCGGGGCTCAGGAACAGCGGGCCTTGATAGTGATAGTTCCGGCGTTGGTCGAGGAAGCCTCGCGTGGGACCATGTGTCAGGAAGCTGGTGGTGAAAATGTGGGGAATGGGCGTGCCGTATAGATTGGATAGGCGGCGGCTTTTTGCCAGGTGGGTTTCAAGGAACGTGCGGTGGCGGCCATTCATTTTGGCGAACGGATGGAGCGCTTTCACCACGCCCGCGCCCTGGGTCCAGCGAGAGCCGGCCCCGGCGGCGAGGGTGATCACGGCCACGGAGCCATCTGTCAGGGCGGTCCTGCCGATGGCGGTGGCCGAGGCGTGGCTGGTGGCGGGGGCACCGCTGAAGTCCTGCACGTCGGAGGGAAGCACGTCCTCGATGGTGGCGTTGGCGGGGAGGCGGTTTTGCGCCAGGCCGATGCGGCCGTCGCGCAGGTCGGCGCGGATTTGTTCGTGCTGGGTGGCGTCGAATCCGTTTTCCGAAAGCAAGGCTGTCAGGGTTTCGCGGGCGTTGGCGTCGGACTTCGTGCGCGGCAAGAGGGCATCGAAAAGCGTCTGCACCATGCCGCGGAGTTCCGGGCGGGTGCGGCAGGCGGCACCGAAATGATCCAGTTCCGCGCGGCGTTGCGGGGACAGGCTGCGGCGATCCAGGCGGACGAGATCCGGAATGACCAGAGCATAATAACCGCTGGGCATGAGCGCCTCCGCGCCATCCAGCAAGTCCGCGAAGGACCCGTTTTCATTGATCGAAAAATCGTAAACCACCGGTTCCATCGCGAAGGGCAGGGAGTGTTGGAGGTCCTGCTTGGTGGCTGACATGATGGCCTGCAGCCGCGCCTGCGCCTCCGCCTTGCGCCCGGGGGCGAACATGAATCCCATGCCACCGCCGGACATGCCGCCCAGCATCCAGAAGCCATGGAAATCCTCACCGAATTCCGCGCGCACCTGCTCGATGAGGCGCTCGGTGTAGTGGGTCGATGCCCAGGGGATGATGGTTTGGATAGGACCTTCAAAATTCCGCGTGGTCACCGCACCGACTTTGGGAATATCCCCTGCTCCGAGCGCGCCCACGATTTCATCCAAAAAACCCAGCGCCTCCTGCCGGGCGGTCCATTCCGCGGCGGATCTCAGCAGGTATTTTTCCGTCACCATCTCCAGGATGGGGCCGACATTCTGCGCCATGCCGCCGTGCACCAGCACCAGGGAATCCTGCAATTTCCGCCGCGCGCTGTCCGGGATTTCAGAGCGGGAAAAAACGTGATGTTTCGGCATCAGGCGGCCGCGGGAAATGCCGTATTCAGGATCGCCGGGCTGCGCGGGCGTTCCTTCGATGAGCTTGATTCCAGGCCATACGCCGCCGCTGTCCTGCCAACCGCCGCCGGATCCGCCGATCCATTCCCCTAACAACGCCCTGGCAAGAATCAGCCGCCGTTCATTTTCCAAAAGCGGACCTGTCAGGGATTCCGCCTGGCCGGTGGCGCGCATGCAGACGCCGATGAGCGCGGCGAGCAGATTGGTGGAGACGGCGAGGCGGGAGCCTTTGGGGATATCATTCACGCTGCTGACCAATTCCAGCCCGCGGCCAGGCCCCAGCATTTCCGCCAGGAGATCCGCCAGGGAGGAGCCGGAACCCTCGATGCCGGGCGGCACAAGACCGGAGGCGATGACCGCCGCTTTCAGCAAACCGAGGTAGTCCTTGGCGAAATCGAAGACCTCCGAGAGATTGGTTATATCCGCGCGCGCTCCCAGGTCCACGCTGACCAGACGGAGCACCGGCTCCTCGATGACGCGGAGCCAGGCGCTGACGGGCGGGGTGGTGACGGTGTCGCGGCCATGCACGCCGAGATCCACGGACACGTTCAGCACCCGCGCGCCTTCCGGAAAATCCATGCCCAGGAAAAAGATATCGCTCCAGGCGGAATGTGTCAGGTCCATGCGGACGGGCGTGCGTTCCCGCAGGATGGGGAACGATCCATCGGCCGCGGGAGTGAGCAGTTCCTGACGGAACCTCAGGGGCTGATCCTTGGGGTGGCCCATGCGGAACATCCACTGATTTCCGCGCACTGTCCTGACACTTCGTCGCACCTGGTCGGCGAGGGTTTGAAAAGCCAGGCGGTGATAGGCGGCGGCGAGGGAACTGCTGACGGCATCGCTGGCGCCCTGGGCGGATTGAGCGGTTAGGAAAGTGTCGATGGCCTCCTCGAAGCGGCGGTGCAGGAGTTGTTCGTAACCTTGGAATGGGATGTGGCCGCCGGGTTTCAGGCCGGGGCGCGTGGGGAGATGGAAGCGATGCAGGGAGGCCAGGAAAAAGAGGGCGCGCACGCGGTCGTAGAGGTTATCGCTTTCGCGGCGGAAGCGGTCGAGTTCCGCAGCCTCCTCCAGGAGTTGACTGATCGTGAGCGGCTCGCAGAAGGCATCGAGGGCCTGGTTGCGGACGGTGGCGTCTGGGGAGGTGATCAGGTCTAGCAGGGACATGGGATAAAGTCAGGAAAAAGGGCGCGTCTCGGCGGATGGGGCGGGCATGTTTCGTGCGGAGTTCGCCTGCGGGCAAGCGCTGGGAGCGACGGTGCACGCGTCCGCGGCGGGGGCGCTCACAACACGCCGCCCGTGTGGAGGAAGACCAGGCCTTCCGGGCTGAGTGCGCCGGTTTCCAGAAGATGTGTCAGGGCGTGCAGGGCTTTGCCGGAGTAGACCGGTTCGCAGGGAATGCCATGACGGGCGGTGAAATCCTGACAAAATTCTTGCAGCGCCGGGGTGCTCTTGGCGTAACCGGCGCCTTCGTATCCGGTGATCCAGCGAATCCGTCCGGTGACACCATGCGCGGCGGCGAATTCCTGCTGCGCGCTCTTGTTATGCAGGACCGGAACTGCCAGGACGATGGTGGGAAATCCGGCTTCTTCCAAGGCGAGTGCAAGGCCGGTCGCGGTGGTCGCGGTGGCGGAGGCGTGAAGCACCGCAGCCGGCTGCAAACCGACCTTTTGCCAGGAAGCCACGAGATCGTGAAACCCCACAAACCCCTCCGGCCCGCAACCGCCTTCCGGGATAATCAAAACGCGGGACCAATCCACGTTTTCAAAGGCGGGCCGACGCCGCACTTCGTCCAAGGCGGCGGCCTTGTCCCGATAGATGGCGCGGCTCACCTGACACATTTCCATGCCATGGTCCCGGGCGATGCGGAGGTGCGGGTTATCCATCGGTTCCTCGCCGCGGAGGATGCCGATGGAGCGGCGACCGGTGGCCTGGGCGGCACAGGCGGTGGCGACCAGGTGATTGCTGAAAGCGCCGCCGTATGTCAGGAGGGTTGATTGGTTATGGATGTCGGCCGACCGCAGCCAGCCCGCGAGTTTCCTCCATTTGTTGCCGGAGATCAGCGGATGCAGGAGGTCATCCCGTTGCACGGTGATCGTGCCTTGCGGGAGGTCGATGGATTGCAGAAGGGACCCCGCCCGATGGGCCGGCAGGGGATCCCATGGCACGCGGGCGGGGTCTGATTTCGGGGGGATTTCCGGACGCACCGATCAGATAGGAAAAATAGTCAGGATGCGGCGGGATTTGCGGCGTTCCCAGGCGCCGATGCTCACCGCGCTGCCCGGTCCGTGCCAAGGGTGGATTTGTCAGGCCTGGGGAGGCGCGGGAGGCAATTTGCCAGGGAGGGGAGGACGCGGGGCGGGCAGGGGAGCGGAGGTGTTGTGTTGGAAAAGATCCTTGATCCCGCCAAGGGCGCCGAGCAGGCCGGTGGCTTCGTAGGGAAGATAGACCAGCTTGGTTTGCGGGCCGCCGCTGCTGATTTCCTTCAGGGTTTCCACGTAACGCATGGCGATGAGGAACGAGGCGGGATCGGTGGTGCCGTTGAGGGAGCCGGCGACCTGGCTGAGGGCGGCGGACTGCGCTGCAGCGAGCCGCTCGATGGCTTGGGCTTCACCTTCGGCGCGGAGGATGTTGCTTTGTTTTTCGCCCTCCGCTTTTTGGATCTGGGCTTCACGGATCCCTTCGGCCTCGAGAATGGCGGCACCCTTCGAGCCTTCGGCCGAGAGAATCTGGGCGCGGCGTTCGCGTTCGGCGCGCATTTGTTTTTCCATCGCGTGCTGGACGTCCGCGGGCGGGGTGATATCCTGCAGTTCCACCCGATTCACCTTGACGCCCCACTTGTGCGTGGCTTCATCCAGGATGAGTCCCAGCTTTTTATTGATCGTATCGCGCGAGACAAGGGACTCGTCCAGGTCCAGCTCACCGATGATATTCCGCAGGGTGGTTTGGGTCAGCTTTTCAATGGCGTCCGGCAAATTGTTGATCTCATAGACGGCCCTCATGGGGTCGTTGATCTGGAAATAAACGAGGGCGTTGATGAGGATGGCGACGTTGTCGCGGGTGATGACATTTTGACGGGGAAAATCATAGACCGTTTCCCGCAGGTCGATCCGCGCGGTGCTGCGGGTGATGTGATAGGGACGGTTGTCAGGGCCCGCCTCCGTATAGCGCCAATGCACCGTGCGCGGACGGTCCACGATGGGCCATATGATATTCACGCCGCTTTGCAGCGTGCGGTCATAGCGTCCAAGGCGTTCGATAACCATGGTTTCGGAGTGCCGGACGATTTTGAAGCCGAGGAACGCGAAGATGACCAGGGCGATGATGAGGACAATGAGGACGGTTTGCAGGAAGTCGAACATAATGAGTTATTGGAAAGTGTTATTGAGTAATACGGTGCCGGAACCGGACAAACCTCAAACGCGGGGGCGGACAGTCAGGGTGGCGGAATCCACGGCGATGATTTCGACCCGCAGGCCGGGCGGGAGGGGATTCCCGGAGGCGCTGATGGCGCGCCATTCCTCGCCGCCGACTTTGACGCGTCCAGGATCGTCCCCGGCGCCGATGGCGTCCACCACGCTGGCGGATTGACCCACCAAAGCATGGGCATTCACCTGGATCGGACGCGGATTATAGATAAACCTTACAAATAACGGTCGCACCGCCGCCATGCACAGCACGGAGATGCCGGCGAAGAAACCCAGCTGCGAAGTCGTGTTGAAGCCCTGCGCGGCGAGGGTGGCGGTGATGAGCGCGGCGAGGCCGAAGCTGGCGAAGAAAAATGCCGGCGTCAGCATTTCCAGAATGATCATGAGAAGACCGGCGATGGTCCAGAGGTGCCAGGATTGCATAGGGCGGATGGGTTGGAGGATTGCGTTGGAAAATTCGCCGCGGGCCAGGGACTATCCATTACAACCGAAGGCCGGTATTGTAAATCCCCGAATGTGTTGCTAGATTCCCGCCATGGCGGATGCGCGTTATTTATACACCAGTTCCGAAGGCCGGATTTGCGGGCCGTTTTGGCTCTCGCAGATGCGTGATTTGTGGAAGAGCGGCCGCATCAATATGGCCACCGAAGTATGCATGGAGGGGACCAAGCGCTGGGAGCCGGTGGAATACTATCCGGAGATTTTCGAAACCGAGGCGAGGCTGCCGGTCTTCGCGAAAATGCGCCGGGCGAAATCCGATCCGGTGCGGGTGACGGTGTGGCTGATCGTGCTGGGTCTGGGGCTGGTGGTGTGGCTTTTGCAGCGGTGGGGTGCGGGCTGAAAACGGGGCGGGTGGAACGGGGGATTTTCTTCGCCCGT
Organism: Verrucomicrobiales bacterium; assembly: GCA_028293305.1. GTDB lineage: Bacteria > Verrucomicrobiota > Verrucomicrobiia > Verrucomicrobiales > V1-33 > CAIZWU01. The sequence continues at coordinate 8,045 of JAQGPD010000624.1, forward strand.
CATCGTGGCGGGGAGAAAAGCCATGATAAAAAGCATGAAATGCAGCTTTCCTTTTGACAACGCCACGGGCTTTGGTATGTCCGCTTCCGGTTCGGACTCACGGAATACGGCAGGGTAGCTCAGTGGTAGAGCAGAGGACTCATAAGCCTTTGGTCGGCGGTTCAAATCCGCCCCTTGCCACCATGAGCCGGCGCGCATCCGCCACAGGCTGGAGAAACGGGGGATTTTCCCGGCCGGTGACTTCACCTATCGGTTATGACTTCCCCAGATTCCCAACTTTCGGATTTGTGTTCCGGCAATGGCCAGCCCCACCCTCCGGAATCCGCCGTCCGTCTCCAGGCCGGAGTCCTGAGTGTGGACCTCATCGAAGGCGAACTGCGTTACCTCGCCATTGGCCGCGACGAGGCGGTGCGCCGCATCTACGCCGCCGTGCGCGATGGGAACTGGAACACCATTCCGGGCCGCCGCACCGCGCCGGAAATCACCGCAGGCGAACGGGATTTCGCCGTTTCCTGGTCCAGCGAACACGTGGATGGCGAGGTGGATTTTATTTGGACAAGCCGACTGACCGGCACAGCGGATGGCGTGATCCGTTGGGAATTCGACGGCACCGCGCGCCAGGCTTTCGCGAAAAACCGCATCGGCTTCTGCCTGCTCCACCCGCTGGCGACTTGTCAGGCAAAACCCTGCGTCGTCGAGCACCTCGGCGGCGACACGGCGGAACGTGTTTTTCCTGACTTCATCGCCCCGGACCAGCCGGTGCGCGGGCTGCATGATTTCCGGAAAATCAAATACAACGTCAACGCCGAGTGGGATGTGGAAGTGGAGTTCGAGGGCGACACCTTCGAGATGGAGGACCAGCGGAACTGGACGGACGCCAGCTTCAAAACCTACAGCACCCCGCAGCGCATTCCCCTTCCTGCCAGGGTGCGCGATGGCCAGCGGATCCGTCAGGTCATCACCGTCCGGCTCCTGCCTTGCGCGGGCGTCCTGCCGTCCGTCCACGCTGCGGCCGGCGCGGAGGAAATCATCACCGTTTCCCTGGCCGGCGAAGCCACGGTGCCATTCCCCGGCATCGGCCTGGGCCTGCCGTCCCACGGCGGCACCATGTCCGAACGCGAGGTCGCCCGCCTGCGCGCTTTGAAACTGGATCATGTCAGGGTGGATCTGAAACCCTCGCAGTCCGGCTGGAGGGAAGTCTTGGAAAACGCCGCCGCCGAAGCCCGGCGACTCGGCACGGAATTGGAAATCGCCCTGCACGCCACCAACCGCGCCTCCATCACCGAAGCCGCCGCCGCCGCTGCGGAGCTGCACTGTCCCGTCCGGCATTGGTTGTTATTGGAGGAGGGGAAAGCCGTGGTTTCCAAAGACCTCCTGACCCTTGGCCGCGAGGTCCTCAAGCCCCGCCTCGGTGTCGGCACGGACCAGGATTATTTCCAACTCAATAACAACCGCCCCGACCCCGCCCTGGCCGACTTCAGCTTCAGCGCCCTCCGGCCCCAGGCCCACGCCTTTGACGATGCTTCGGTTATTGAAAATCTCGACGGCCAAACGCATCTCGTACGCAGCGCCCTCCAAGCCCTGGCCCCGCTGCCCTTCGTCGCCTCCCCCGTCACCTTCAAACGCCGCTGGCACAAAGGCCCGCCGCGTCCTGACAACGAACTCCCTCCCATGGTGGACCGCCGCCAGCTCTCTCTCCTGGGCGCCGGTTGGCTTACCGGATCCCTCCGCGCCCTCACCGAAGCCGGTGCGGCCTCCGTCACCTGGTTCGAAACCACCGGCTGGCGCGGCGTCATGGAAGTCGAATCCGGCGCGCCCCTCCCCACGGAATTCCCATCCACCCCCGGCGCCGTCTTCCCCATGTATCACGTCCTGCGCGCCCTGGCCGACTTCCGCGAAGGAGGCCTGCGCCCCGTGACCCTCAGCCATCATCTCAAAATCCAGGCCGCCGTCCTCCAGTCCGGCCCCCGCCAACTCTGGATTATCGCCAACATCACCGGCCACCCCCAAACCGTCACCCTCCCATCCCCCGGCACCCACCGCCTTCTCGACCCCGCCACCGCCACCCGCACCGCCCCGGAACCGGAGTCCTTCCTCCAATCCCCCGCCCAACCCCTAACGGCCAGCAACCTCACGCTCCCTCCATGGGCATTGGCCTTTATCGATCTGACCCCAACTTCCAATTAGATCCATTCAGGAAATCACAGGAAGAATCAAAGACTCTCTGCGGATCTCTCGGCCAAGCATGGCCGTGGATTCAGCGTGGATAATCTCGAGCGCTTCCGCCTCTCTTACCTTCGGTATTCGCTGCCGGGGATTTCCGCAACGTCGTTGCGGATTTCCGAATCGCACATTCTGAAATCCACCGGGCCGCCTCAGGCGGACGAAAATTCCGCAATGCCGTTGCGGAAATCGGAACCTGCTGTCCTCGCCTGGATTGAAACCTTGGCTTCCCGCCCGCCGCTTACCTGGTCCCATTACACGCGGCTCATCCGCCTCAAATCCAACGAGGCTTTCACCATTTACCATGGGGAATCCCTGCGCGGAGGCTGGACCATCAAGCAGCTGGACCGCCAGATCGACTCCAAATTTTACGAGCGGGCGCTTCTCTCAAAAAACAAGGCGGCCATGCTGACAAAAGGGGGCAAGGCGGTCGCTGGGGACACCCTCACCCCGGACGAGGAAATCCGCGACCCGCTGGTGCTGGAGTTCCTGAATCTGCGGGATGAATACTCGGAAACTGATATGGAGGACGCCCTCATCCGTCATCTGGAAACCTTCCTCATGGAGTTGGGCAGCGACTTCGCCTTCATCGGCCGGCAGCGCCGCCTGCGCATCGGCAGCGAGTGGTATCGGGTGGATCTGTTATTCTTCCACCGGCGCCTGCGGTGTCTTGTCGTCATTGATTTGAAGCTGGGTAAATTCACCCATGCCGATGCCGGCCAAATGCATCTTTATCTGAACTACGCCCTCGAGCACTGGACCCACGAAGGCGAAAACCCGCCCGTCGGTCTGATTCTCTGCGCGGAGAAAGACGAATCCGTCGCCAAATACGCCCTCGAAAACCTCGGCAGCAAAGTCCTCGCCCGGGAATACCGGATGCTCCTGCCTAACGAAAAACTCCTCGCCGCCGAACTGGAGCAAACCCGTCATCAACTCGCCGCCAATGCCGCGAAAAAGCCATGACCGCCATCCGCGACCACATCGCCACCAGCCTCAGCATTGAGCTGGAGGACCTCGACTAAACGCCCTTCAACCAGGAAGGCGGCCGTCTTCCAGTCCGGCCTCCGCCAATGCTGGATCCTCGCCAACGTCACCCCCCAGCTGCAAACCATCGCCCTGCCAACCCCTGGCACCCTCCGCCTCCTCGACCTCTACACCGCCGCCACCCACACCCAAGCCCCGGAAGCCTCCCATCAATCCCCCGCCCAGCACCTAACGTCCGGCGGAAGCCTCACCCTCCCCCCACTGGTCAGTGGCCTTCGTGGAAGTGAACGCCACCTCCAAATAAACCACCCGCGCCCATCCCGCGACGCCTCAAAAAAGGGGAGCACGGGCATCCTGCCCGTGAAGATCAAAAACCACCCCCATACCTAGCAACCGGTCTCCACGCTGAAGTGCCTTTGTGCCATTACATCTTTCACAAGGAAAGAGAAGTGGTTCATAAAACACTGGAAAACCAGTCTCTGGCGGTTTTCATCGGGAATTAGTTTGGTAGGGAGTGGCCGATGGCTGGATTTCGTCAGGAATGACTTGCTCCCCCACGGGTCCTTCATTAATTGAAGTTCAATCGATTCTCAAAGCCTTTGCTAACCCGCCCGGGATTTCCACTGAATGACACCCCACGCCCTCCAAGACATTTCCAAACTCGAAGACACCCTCTGGGAGGCCGCTGACCAGTTGCGGGCGAATTCCAAGCTGACCTCCAGTGAATACTGCATGCCTATTCTGGGCATCATTTTTCTGCGCCATGCCACCAACCGCTACAATGCGGTGGCTGCCCGGATTGAAGAGGAAAAGGCCTCTGGGAAGCTTCCTAAAAAGCTGCCGATCACCAAGGCGCACTTCATCAGCCGCCGGGCTTTGATGCTGCCGGAGGACGCCCGCTATGAAACGCTCCTCAAACTACCGAAGGGTAGCCAGCTGGGACCCGCTTTAGTGAAAGCGATGGACGCCATTGAGGAGGACTTCGTTCCGCTGGCAGGCCAGTTGCCGAAGGACTATGAGAAGTTCGACAATGACCTGTTGGAGAAAATGCTCCGGATCTTCGACAGCGAGATCCTCCGTCAGGCCAGTGGTGATGTCTTTGGGCGGATCTACGAATATTTCCTGATGAAGTTCGCCATTCAGGGGGCGCAGGATAATGGCGAGTTCTTCACCCCGCCGTCTCTGGTGCAGACCATTGTGAATGTGATCGAGCCGGACCATGGCGTGGTGGCGGATTTGGCCTGCGGTTCTGGTGGCATGTTTGTGCAGACCAGTCACTTCATGGAAGACCATGGACAGAACACCATGGAGCGCGTGACCTTTTACGGTCAGGAAAAGACGGCCACCACCATCCGCCTGGCCAAGATGAACCTGGCCGTCCATGGGCTGGAAGGGGAGATCCGCGAGGCCAATACGTTTTACGAGGACGAGCACCGCCTCAGCGATGGCCGCCCGCTCTGGGGGAATTGCGACTTCATGATGGCCAATCCTCCCTTCAATGTGGACATGGTGGATGCCGGGAAAGTGAAGACAGACCGCCGCCTGCCGTTTGGCCTGCCGGGGGTGAACAAGGGTAAAACCGTCTCGAATGCCAATTACCTTTGGATCAGTTATTTCCATTCCTATCTGAATGCAAAGGGCCGCGCGGGATTTGTGATGTCTTCCCAGGCCAGCAGTGCCGGGCACACCGAAGCCGAGGTGCGGCGGAAGATAGTGGAAACCGGCGATGTGGATGTGATGATGTCCATCCGCTCGAACTTCTTCTACACCCGCACCGTTCCCTGCGAATTGTGGTTCTTTGACAAGGGGAAGCCGGCCGAAAGGAAGGATCAGGTGCTGATGCTGGATGCTCGGAATGTCTATCGGAAGGTCACGCGCAAGATCTATGACTTCAGTGCTGAGCAGCAGCAGAACCTTGCGGCGATCGTCTGGTTATACCGGGGCGAGACCGACCGATTCCGGCAATTGTTGTCCCGCTACGATGATGAATGGCGGGTCTGCCGGCGCAGCCTTGACGCTCTTATGCCGGATCTGAAGGACATTTTGGGGCACTTTCCTTCAGATTACAAAGTGGCTTACTATCATCTGAAACGAGGCGTGGAGATGGACGATTTCATACCTGCTCTATCACCAATGTATGATACCGCCCAGGTTCTTTTGGCGGAATGTGAAAATCTGCCTTTGGTCCATCAGCATCGGGACCATGCCGCTGCGGAAACACGGGTCGCATACCTAGCCGATGGCGCCCGCATCCGCTCAGCGTTGCAAAATCTGTTGAAGCTGGCCGCTGCCGCGCGTGATAAAATCCGTCCGCACCTCGACCGGGAACATCGCGATTTGTTTGAGGGGAAATGCGAGCGCCTTCAACATCTCTGCGGAGAAGCCATGGATCTCCTCTCCAAAGCCGCCTACTGGATCCGGCAGATCGATTGGTTGTCAGGACGATTCCCATCGGGTCGG
>JAQGPD010000625.1 GCA_028293305.1 Verrucomicrobiales bacterium
TTGGGGTTGCTGATGCTCTGGGGCGACTTGAAAAGTCGCGGTCCGGGGGGCTTGGGGGTTGCTGATGCTCTGGGGCGACTTACAAAGTCGCGGTCCGGGGGGGAGGTGGATTTAAATGGAAAACGCCGTCCCGGGGTGGTCCGGGACGGCGTTGGATGGGAGTGTTTTTTGGGCCTTAGTTGGTTTTGGCGGTGCCTTTGGCGGGATCGGGAGTGAGGCTGATGAGGTCGCGCACGATTTCGAGGGTCTCGGCTTTCACGGGTTCGATGCCGTGGGGGAAGGTTTCCTCTTTGCTGGTGGCGTCGTCCTCTTCGTCGTCGAGGGAGGCGCTGAGTTTTGGTTTATCCTTCTCGGCGGCCTTCGCTTCAGCGTCGGTTTTGAGGGTGACCTCGCCCACGGTGTCGAGGGTCAGAGGGAAGACTTTGTAGGGATCGCCGCCCTTGTTGGCTTCGGCGATGCGGCCTTTGCGCTCCTCCTTCTGGGTGTTCACGCGGGCTTCGCTTTCGGCGTCCTCCTTGAGCCGGACGTTCTCATTCAAGGTCATGCTGTTTTTCTTGATGAGATCCTGAGTGCGTTGGACGTAGTCGGCCACGTAGCTGAATTCCGGATTTTTTCCAATGCGCTCGGAGCTGCGGGACCTCAAGTCGGTCAGGGGCAGCGGGTTGGTCGGCGCCATGTCGTAGGTCATTTCCTTGATCGTATCGTAAGGAAGCGGCTCCTTCAGGAAGGACTCGCCGACTTCCATGGCGTCGTAACGGCTAGGCAGCACGACGTCGGCTTTCACGCCCTCGCGCTGGGTGGATCCGCCGGCGATGCGGTAGAATTTCTGAATGGTCACCTTCAAACTGCCGGCGCGGTCGCGGGCGCTGAAGAGCGGCATGTGGTCCGCGACGCCGAGGATCGTCTGCACGGTGCCTTTGCCGAAAGTGGCCTTGTCGCCGACGATGACCGCGCGGCCGTAGTCCTGCAGGGCGGCGGCGCAGATTTCGGACGCGGAGGCGGAGGCGCGGTCGGTGACCACCACGAGCGGACCGGAGTAAACGGGTTCCGAATTCCGGGAAAAACGGGCTTCGACACGGTTCCGGTTATCGCGCTGCTGGACGACGGGACCGCTCTTCATGAAGAGACCTGTCAGGCGAATGGCTTCCTCCAGGGAGCCGCCGCCGTTTCCGCGGAGATCCAGCACGAGACCGGAGATTTTTTCTTTTTGCAGACGCTCCAGCAAAGAGCGGACGTGGGCTGTGGCACTGACCGCGCCTTTGCGATTCATGTTTTCCATGTCGGCGTAGAAACTCTCCAGCTCGATCCAGCCGATGCGCACCGGCGGCGCGTCGGGCTTGTTCATTTCGATCAACTCCGCCTTGGCCAGGGTGTCTTTGATTTCGACTTTGGCGCGCACGATTTTGAGTTCGCGGAAGGCGGTGGGATCGTCCGCAGGCTGCACTTTCAGGCGGACCGTGGTGTTTTCCTCGCCGCGGATCATTTGCACAATCCGGTCCAGCTTGAGGCCTTCCGTGGGCATCACTTCGCCGTCGAGCCCTTGGCCGACGCCGGTGATGAGGTCGCCGACATGCAAACCGCCGCTCTTGTCCGCGGGGCCGCCGGAGACCAGACTTTGAATCTCGGCCGCGCCGTCCTTTTCCTTGAGCACGGCGCCGATGCCGGTCAGGGACTTTTCATATCAATATTGAAACGGTCCTGTTCCGGAGCGCTGAGGTATTCCGAGTGGGGATCGTAGGCACTGGCGATGCAGGAGAGGAAGAAATTGGTGACGTCCTCATCGTCCTGTTCCAGGATGACTTTCAGGAAACGGTCATAACGTTTCAGCACCTTCTGCTCCGGGGTGTCGGGGGTTTTCCTGGGTTCCTTGGCGGCTTCCGGGGCTGGAGGCGGCGTGCCCTGGGAGGCCTCGGGCTTTCCGGCCGCAGCGGCGTCCTTGGCTTCCTTTTCTTTTTTCCGTTCCGCGGCGCGGGCGAGAATCAGGCGCTCCTGGAGAACCTCGCGGGTGATTTGGCGGGTCCACAGTTCATCAAGATCGCCCTCGCTGGCGGCCCAGGGGGCGTCCTTGCGGCTGAGTTCGATGTTTTTGTCCGTATTGAAATCAAGCTTCCCGCCCTCGAGAAGCGCTTTGATGTTGGCGGCGCGATCCTTGATTTTTTTGAGATAAAGCTGGTGGATTTCCTTGGCTGGCTTGATCTGGTATTTAAAGACGTAGTCGTCCAGCTTCGTTTCGTAAAGGGAGCGGAAGTTTTCGATTTCCGCCTGGGTGAAATAGAGGCGGCTGTAGTCGAGGTAGTCGAAGAAATTCTGAAGCGCCTTGCGGGACAGCTCATCGTCGAAGTCCTTCATGGAGTAGTGGTTCTCCATCAACATGTTGGCGACAGTGCCGGCGACCAGGCCGTAGTCGGTTTTATCATTCTGCCCCCGGCTGACCGGCGGCATGACACAGCCCATCAGGCTGACGGCGATCAGGGAAAGGGCGGGACGCAGGCGTAGCTTCATGGCGGGAAAAAGGCGGGGGGCTGGAAAGTGGGGAAGTTGCAGGAAATCGGGACGGGAGGGATCAAAAAACCGACTCGCGGAGCGGTCACGTATGAATAACGCCGCCGACCCGCAAATTTTTGTCAAACATCCCGTATCGCCTTGAAAAGTCCATCACTTTCCCCGTGGGATTAAAGATGATTTTTTCCCCTCCCCGCGTCCACACCGGCGGCATTTTTTTCACCAACGGGTTCCTGCTCAACGGTCCGCAGGGAAACCTCGTCATCGATGCCCCCGGCGACATGGCGGAATGGCTGGACCGGCTGGGCGTGAAGATTGACGCCCTGCTGCTCACGCATTGGCATTTGGACCACGTCATGGACGCCGCGGAAATTGCCAGGATGCATGCCTGCCCGATCTACGCTTGGGGCCCGTCCACACCGGAAAACCGCTTGGAAACCCACCTCAAAGCGTGGG
>JAQGPD010000328.1 GCA_028293305.1 Verrucomicrobiales bacterium
TGAATTCCGGCAGCCGCGGCGTGTGGAAGCAGGCGCTGGCTCCCGGCAAGTATGCGCTGAATCCCTATGCCTTGAAAATAGAACTGGTCCCCACTGTTAACTTCGTTTTACGCTGGGTGAGCGGGCAGACGGAAACGCACCGCTATGATGAGCAATTGGCCAGCATCCCCATCATCACGGCGGATGCCTATGAGCCTTTGCTGCCTTTGTCGCTGGTGCTGCATATCGACTACGAAAAAGCGCCCCGCGTGGTGCAGCGCTTTGGTGATGTGAAGCGACTGATCAGTCAGACGCTGGATCCGATCCTGACAGCTTATTTCCGCGACGTGGCGCAATCCAGCAGCATGTTGGAACTGCTCACGCATCGTGAGGATATACAGAAACGGGCCACTGCGGAACTGGGCCGGCGTTTTCTGGACTATGATATCAACTGCGTGGCGGTCTTGATAGGACGCCCGGAATCCGACCCCCGCACCACGCAGGCCGAGGACCCGATCGAGCGCTTGTTTGACCAGCTGCGTCAGCGTCGTCTGGCCGAGGAGCAAAAGGAAACCTTCGGAAAGCAGCAGGAGGCGGCGGTGCAGCTGAAACAACTGAACGAAGCCCAGGCCCAGGCCGAACGGCAGACGCACCTGACGCAAACCAAGATCGAAATCGAAATCGCGGGCAACCGCGGCGCGGCGCAATTGGCCGAGGCCGAGAATCTGGCGCGCCGGGAAGTGACCATCGCGGAAGGCCAGGGACGCGCGGCGGTGCTGATCGGTCAGGGTGAAGCGTCCCGCATCGCCCAGGTCGGCGAGGCCGAGGCGCGGGTGAGCGAGTTGAAGGTGGAAGCGCTGGGCGATCCCCGGCTTTATGCCATGAACCTGATGGCCACCCAGCTTTCCCAAAGCAAGCAACCGCTTGTGCCTGAACGGCTGGTGATCCTCGGCGGGGATCAGGCCGGTGGCTCGGGCGGCGCCGGCGGCGGGCAGGCCAGCTTGTTTCAAACCCTGATGAGTGTCATGGCCACATGGCAGGCGACGCAGCAGGTGCAGGCGGAAAAGGAACCCGGCAAAGCCCCGGCGCCGACGCGCTGATCCGGATGTTGCTGGCTCGCTGGCTCGCTGGCTCGCTGGCTAACGCTGGCCGAAACCCGGTGTCCTGAAAATCAATAACAAATAGGCGCGGCGGCGGCGGTCCTTGGTGACTGCCGCCGCTTTTTTGTGTCCGGTGGAAAGGCCACGCTTGTGGTATCATACCAAGTCCCTGCCAGGAATCGGTTGGTGATGAACGCGCTTTTCCGGCGTCACTACGTGACGCAAAAGGAATTTTACTAACGGACCGTGGGATGAATCCCACGGCTATCTTCCGTGACCGCTAGCCGGTCATGTGCTTTCGTGGCAAGGGTCCTGATTGATAGGCCTGAGGCGAAGGTTCCGCAGGTCTCATTCCGCAGGGTGGATCCCTGGCGGAGCCGCGGATTTGGCAGAAAAAACCCACGGCCCTAACTGGTGTGGCCGTCCTGCCGGTGTGGGCGGATATCCTTCGCGGGATGGGGTGATTTTTTTCAGGGACTGGTCACTTGGATCCGTGCCGCCAATTCGTGCGTGCCGCCGGGTTCCACTGTGATGCGATCGCGCCAGGCGTTCGCGGTTTCCACGCAGACGAATTTCCTGTAGTCTTCGTCCGGCAGGTCTGTTAGGCGGCGGGCCTTGTCCAGCCAGGGATTCCACACCACGGTGCATCCGCTGCCGGTGCTTTGGATAGCAAATTTCCGCCCCATGGCAGGGTCGATGACGGTCACAGGCTCACTTGTCAGGTAATCGCTGTCCACTTCGCCATTGAAGCGCACCTCGCCCGTTTCCGTCCGCACCGCGTCGCCCTCCGCATGATCCAGATACACCGCTCCCGCCAGTCCCGCGACGCCGACCTGACGGATATCGCCGACCCGGAAATAACTATGCAGCGCGCCGGTCACCTTGAATGCCTCCGTCCCCGGATTTTGCATCCGCAGGGAAAGGCGCAGTTCCGCGCCCAGGGTCATTTCATATTCCAGTCTGAAGGCATGCGGCCAGAGGGCGCGCGTCGCGGCATCATCCGTCAGGATGAACAAAAGTTTCACCCCGTCCGCGGATTCCTCCGCTTTTTCCAAAGTCCAAAACCGATTGCGGGCCACGCCGTGCGCGGGCATCGCGCCATCGCTTTCGTGCGGGCCGAACCATGGCCAGCACACCGGCACACCGCCGCGGATGGCTTTGCCTTTTTGATAGATGGCATCCGGACTGAGATAAAGCACCGGCTCCCGTCCTGCGGGCGTCCATTCCATGAGGTGCGCGCCGTGCAGCGCCACGCGCGCGGTCACCGCCGGATGTTTGATTTCGATGACAGGATATCCGGGCGAAAGTTCGATGTGCTCAATGCTCATGCGTTATAGGAAGATTGTCGGAGCGCCAACCTACCGCCCATCGGCCGCGGAACAAGCGGTCCCATCGCGGTCCCGGCATCCGGTTTTCATGCAGAAGGAGAATTACCCATCCAGATCCCGCGGGTGGTAAAACAGATCCCGTGGGCGGTAAAAAACCTTATTCGAATACGGAATGTCGCACCTATTGGGCGAAAATTGCGCAGATTTTTAGACATATAAACCGGATACCTTGGACGGAGAGATAAATTACGGACCCAAGATTCCTCCTTGGATTGCGCTTCCATTAAGAAAAGCGAAGGGCAGTTTAGTTAAATATAAATTAAACTCCTATCTTTACTTTGGGTTCTGTTCGAAAACCATATTTTTTAAGCGGCAAATCACATTGCCGCCGCTGGCGTAAATTGCTAAATACGGACTTTGCTGCGGGAAAATATTTCCTGGGGCAAACCCCATTCCACCCCCCTGTTATGAACCCCGCATGGATTTGCCGGATTCCGCCGCCGCGTTGCGTCCGGTTCCGAAAGACACCTCCGGATTGCTCCTGTCAAAGAGCATTCGGGATGCCAACCGCGTCGATCCATTAGCGACGACACGGATTTTTTCCTGCTGACCCTTCAACCAACTCCGGTCTCCGGTCCCATCACTCCCCTGATTTCCCCCTCCGCCCCCCTCCCCACCCCAAGATGAAAAAAGCAAACACCCGTCCCGTCACCCGCATGTTCCCCATCGGCACCGCCGCGCACAATGCGCGCTGGTTCGCCACTTTCCTGGCAGGCTCCACCGCACTGAGCACCTCCGCCTTCGCCGTCAATAACCTCTGGAATGGCGGCTCCACCGACTGGAACACTCCCGCCAACTGGAGCCTCGGCCGCGTGCCCAGCAATGCCAACGGAGCCACCACCGGCGATACTTTCGATGACGCCGTCATCAACACCATCGTCCCCAACTTTGCGATCCTGACCGCCAGTCCGGCCGCCACACCTCGCGACATCCGCGTGGGCAGCGAGGCCGGAGCCACCGGCCGCGTGGATCAGACTGCCGGCATCGCCTCCACGGGCGTGGGCAACTGGATGTTCGTCGGCGTCGCCGGCGGCACGGGAACCTACAATATCGCCAATACCGCCGCTTCCGGAGGCACCTTCACCGGATTCGGTCAGGGAACCGGCAGCCTGAATGCGGGCGGTATCAGCGGAACCGCCGGACGTTTATATATAGGTGGCGATGATGGAGGCGGCGATGCGGGCAACGGCACCTTCAATGTCCACACCAGCGGCACCGTCACGGTGCGGAACGACTTGAGCATTGGAGCCCAGACCGGCACCGGCGTCTTCAATATGGATTCCGGCACCGTCACCACCGGCGGCTGGAACTTCTGCGGCTCCGGCGCGGGCAGCACCGGCACCTTCCGCATGAGCGGCGGCACCTTCACGAATGCCGGACGTTTTTACTTCGGCGATGGCGGCAATGCGACCGCGGTGCAAACCGGCGGCACCCTCTCCAACGGCGGTGAAGTCTGGATCGGCAATGGCACCGGCACCGCGCAATACACCCTTTCCGCAGGCACGCTCTCCACCGCCAACTGGTTCGCGGTCGGCCGTGAAAGCGGGCAGGGCATCCTCAATGTGTCAGGTGGCAGCCTCATCAAAACCGGAGCCGGCAGCTTCACCATGGCCACCGGCACGGATTCCAACGGCACCGTGAACCTGACCGGTGGCGTGATCGATATCCAATCCGGCAATTTCTACGCCGGTGAAGGCGGCACCAACACCACCGCCAACGTCAACATTTCCGGCACCGGCGAACTCCGCACGCCTTTGCTCTCCGTCGGCAACGGCGGCACCGCGACGGGCAATATCAACCTCAACGGCGGCACGCTGCGCACCGGTCAGATCGATGGCGGCGCCGGCATTTCCAACGTCACGTTCAACGGCACCCAGATCATCGCCACCTCCGTCCAACCGACTTTCCTATCGGATATCGGCAACGCCATCATTTCCAGCGGCGGCTTGAAAGTGGATAGCAACGGCCTCAACATCGCCTCCGCGCAGGCCCTGCAGGGCACGGGCGGCATCACGAAATCCGGAGCCGGCACGCTGTCCCTGACAGGATCCAACAGCTTCACCGGACCGCTCATCGTCAATGCCGGCAAGCTCTCCCTGACACCCGACACCGTGGGAGCCGGCGATCTCTCCGTCCTCGACGGCGGGGCTTTCGCGGTCAGCGTGCCCGCCATGGAAGGCCAGCTCGGAGTCACCAATGCCACCTTCGGGGCCGGCGGCGCGACGACCCTGGAAATCAGTTATTCCAACCTGATCGGCAACCCTTCCGCGGCTCCGCTCAATGTGATAGGCAACCTCGCGATCAACGGCTCCGCCGTGGTCAATCTGACGAACTCGCTGCCTGCCGTGGGCTTTTTCCCGCTGGTCCAATACAGCACCAAAACAGGTGGAAACTTCGTGCTAGGGACCGTCCCGAATGGCGTGCAGGCCACCATCATCCACGACACCGTCAACAAAGTCTACGCCCTCAATATCACCAGTGTTGCGCTGCCCCGCTGGGTCGGCTCCGAAAGTGCGGACTGGGACACGGCCACGATCAACTGGGTGGATCTGGTCTCCAACAATCCCTCCAAATATGTGAACGGAAATCCCGTTCTCTTCGATGACAACGCCACGCTCTACACGGTCAATCTCGACACCACCGTCACCCCCGGCGGAGTGACCGTGAACAACAATGGCAACGACTACACCCTGACATCCTCCACCACGAATGGGAAAATCAGCGGCACCACCGGCTTGCTGAAACAAGGCACCTCCGCCCTGACCATCGACCTGCTCAACGACTACACCGGCCGCACCGTCCTGGAAGGCGGCACGGTCAATGTCGCGGTTCTCCCCAATGGCGGCAGCCCGTCCGGCATCGGAGCCGCCACCGCCGCTCCGGAAAACATCGTCCTCGCCGGCGGCACGTTGAACTACACCGGCGCCGCCACCACCACCAACCGCGGCTTCACCGTGGGGGTTTTGGACGACACCGTGACCGGCTCCCTCATCAACGCGAACGACCTGACTGTCAGTGGGAGCATCGCCTCCGGCTTTGGTAAATTCGCCAAACGCGGCGCGGGTGTCCTCACCCTGACAAACCCCGGAACCAATGTCCTCGCCAACGGCGCGGGCGGTGTGCCCGGCGCGGTCCGCATCGATGAAGGCGGCCTCGTTCTTCAAGGCTCCGGCACCCAGGTCAACACCGTCACCGGCGAATTCTGGGTCGGATCGACCGTGGACACCGCCGCTTCCCTGACATTGAACGCGACCACGCTGAACACCAACACGTGGCTCTCGATCGGACGTGGAAACGGCACCACCGGCCTGACCTCCACCCTGACGGCGACGGACTCGACATTGCGCACGGGGAATATTTCGCTGGGCTTTGATGCCGGCGTGGGCGGCCACCTGGCGACCTCCTCCGCCACGTTCAATAACTCCACCTTCATCACCGGCGTCGCCAACATTTCCGAAAGCTCGGGCAGCACCGGCACCCTGACATTGAACGGCACGTCCACCATGACGACCGGTGACCTCAACGTGGGCCAGAACGGCGGATCCAACGGCACGCTGACCCTGACAGGTTCCTCCGTGTTGAACACCGCCAACCGCGTCCTCATCGGCAATGGCGCCGGAGCGACCGGAGCCATCGTGATCGGCGGCACCTCCACATTCAACCGCACCGGTGGTTATGTTTCCGTCGGCGTCAATGGAACCGGGACCCTGACGGTTCAAAACAATGGCACGCTGAACAACACCGTCGGCGATTTCAATGTCACCGACCTCGCGGGCAGTGTGGGCACGCTGGAGTTGAAGGACTCCGGCACCATCAATGCGGGCGTGGTGTATTTCGGTAAAGCCGACACCACGCAGGCCACGGTGAATCTGTCAGGGGGCACCTTCAACGGCGGCGCTTCCTACTTCGCGCAACAACCCGCCGCCGCCGCCACCGTGACCCAGACGGGCGGCGTGCTGAACCTCGGCGCCAATAACGAAATCTTCATCGCGGAGCGCGGCACCGTCAATTACGCGCTGAACGCCGGCACCTTCAATGCCACCGGCTGGACAGTCATCGGACGTTATGCCGGCAGCAATGGC
>JAQGPD010000039.1 GCA_028293305.1 Verrucomicrobiales bacterium
ACCGCTCAGAGGACTGAGCGGACTACTCTCTTTAAACCTAACCCCTCTTCAAACCCCGCAGCCAAGCCATCAAATCCCGGATTTCCCGCAGCGTCAGCAGCGTCCCCACCGGCGGCATGGGACTGACGCTTCGGGCCGGTTCCTGACTGTTAGTGCTGTCCGGTTTTGTTCCACCCGCTCCCTCGAACCCCTTGGCGATTTTCGCGGACGGATGGATCAGGCTTTCCAATAACAACGAGTCATTCAGCCGGTCCGCCACCCCATCCAAATCCGGTCCGCTGATTCCGCCGCGACCCTTGACGGAATGGCAGGTGACGCAGCCGGCATCCGCGTTGGTTTCAAAAATCATACGTCCCGCGGCGGGGTCGCCGTGCTCCATCGTCATTCGCCAGCCCGCCAGGGGATCGACGTTCATGGACAGTGACGCCATCCAGGCATCCCAGGCGCGGCGCCAGGGCGAGCGACTCTCGATATCGCGTCGTTGCAGCGCCTCCAGAACCTCCACCTGGATGCCCGGTTCGATGAGGCCGGCGCCGAGCCGGCGGGCGGATTCCAATAGATATTTTTCGTTATCGTTTCCGTTCCCCGGCAGACGGTCCAGAGCGCGGAAAGCCCACTGTTTTTCCACCACCGATCCCACCGCCAGCGCGTCCTGCATTTGCAGCACAGCGGTTTTCGGATCCCTCCGCATCATCCAGGCCCGGGCCTCCGCGCGCACGGATTCCGGAGCCGGTGGAAGTGTCAGGGCCTTCACGGCTTCGGGGGTCAATTCACTGGTTCCAGCCAGGCGATGCCATGCCGCCAGGCGCTCCGCATCCGGTGACTGGGAGTTGTTAAGAAGTGTGAGGAGCTGTCCGGGCGTGGCGGCCGGCTTGAGGGTTTCCTGGATTTGCGCCGCTTTGGCCGCCAAGGTGGAATCCGCATCCTGACGAAGCGCCGCCACGGTGGAGCGCAGCCATGCGTCGCCCACGCCCGGGAGCCGGGACATGTTATGACGGGGCCGCCGCCAGACCGAATCCAGTGCCTCCGCGGCATCCCAGTTTTGAAGAATCTCCAGCGCCAGCAGTCGTGCGCCGGCATCGTTTTTCGCCTCCCCTGCGAAGGCTCCCACGCGGGCGGAATCGGCGGGGGTGCCCAGGTAAACCGCCGCCTCCAGGGCGCGGCGGGCGGTCGCGGCCGGCAGCGGCCCGGGGGTGTCCAGCAGCGCGGCCAGGGCGGGGAAGCCTGACAGAATCGGAAGATCGTAAATCGCCCTGGCCGCCTCCGTCGCCACCACGACGTCGCTATCTGTCAGGAAATCCGCCGATTGCGGCGCGGCCTGGCGGCGCAGGGCATGGATCAGCGTGAGCCGCGTTTCGGGCGTGGCCGCCTGGTGGGCCGTATCCGCCAGGAAACGGGCGGGCACGGTGCTGGCCATCGCGTGGGCGAGGCTGTGGCGGAGAAACGGATCCCGCGTGGTATTGGCCTCCGCCGTGGCCACGAGGTCGGGCAGCAGATCCGGGGCCTGACAGGCGGTCAGAGCCGCCGCCGCCGCGAGGCGGACGGGTTCGGATTCGTCACGGAGCGCCTTGCGCAGGGCAGGGGGCGCGATGCCTTTGGGACCGCCTCCCAGCAGGGTCGCGGCGGCGGCGCGGACCGCCGGCTCCGGATCTGTCAGGAAGGTGATGATTTCATTCATCAAAGTGATATCCTGCCGGGCCACCGTGGCGGCGCCCCAAAGTCCCTGCAATCGTCCTGACAAGGTTGTCCCGCGGCGCGCGACCTGCAGGAGCGCCTCCAACGAATCCTGAAAACTCATGCCCTCCAGCCGCTGGCCGGCCCGCAGCCGCACCCGCGGGGAGGCGTGCTCCAACATTCCTTTCAGCTCGCGGACGGCCAGGGCGGGCAGACGGCGCGTGATAATTTCAGAGGCTTTGGAATCGACGGCCCCAAGCTTCGCGGGCCAGGTCAGGCAGCGGATCCGGCAACGGCTGTGCACGTCCACCGCGTCCCCCCAGTCGGCAAAATAAACCGCGCCTCCGGGGTCGCGGGCCAGCGCCATCACGGCACCGCCGCGCCACACATCCTGGACTTCCATCATGTTCAGCCATGACGATTCCGGCCGCAGTCCCATGGACCAAAGGCCGCCCTTTCCGCCGCCCCGGGCATCCGCCGCTAACAACGTTCCATCCGGCAGAATCTCCAAGGCCGACGCGGTCCCCTCCACCGACGCCACCGCCGGCAAAATCCATTGCGGGCGGTCCGGCGAAGGAGCCTGCCGGGGACTGGCCGATTCCATGTTTTCGTCAAACCACACGCCTTTTCCCGGTTCGTCCGAGGCCCCCGCCCGCCATCCGAAATCCGCGCCCGGGATCACCAGCAAAAGCCGCGCTTTGCCGCCCGCCGCCCCCTGGTCCATAGCCATGAGACGGCCATCCGGGGTCATGGCCAGGCCGGTGGGATTCCGCAATCCGGTGGCGATGATCTCCAGCCCGGACCCGTCCGGTCGGCAGCGGAAAATGGCGCCCGATCCAATGCCGCGCCGCCGCGACTGGCCGGACTTCGAGCCCGCTCCGGCCGACGGCATTTCCGGCGCCGGAATTTGATAGCCTCGCTCGCCCATTCCAAAATAAATCCAGCCATCCGGCGCTTCCATGAGCGCATGCAGGTCCGCGCCCCAAGGCCCGTTGCCCAGGCCAAAATCACCCGCCAGGGGCGTGCGCTCCTCCGCGCGTCCGTCGTCGTTCCGATCCTCCAGCCGCCACATCCGGGGCGCGCATCCAAACAGCCAACGTCCTCCAGGCAGGGCCAGCAGGGCACTGCCGGGACCGTCCAGGGAGTCCTGGAAATTCCCGGCGACGGTCACCGATTCCGTGGCGCGGCCATCCCCATCGTCGTCTTTGAGCCATCTGACCGA
Source organism: Verrucomicrobiales bacterium (assembly GCA_028293305.1). GTDB lineage: Bacteria > Verrucomicrobiota > Verrucomicrobiia > Verrucomicrobiales > V1-33 > CAIZWU01. The sequence goes on from JAQGPD010000039.1 coordinate 2,897, forward strand.
TTCAGAAAACTTTGTCAGGAAATTCGAAGGCCCGTCGCCCGCGTCCTTGTAAAAAGGCGCGCGCATTTTCAAAAGGCCATCCAGTTTTCCAGTCGCCAGCCATCGGCTGACGGCATGCTCGCGCTGCTCCAGGGAAAGCAGCGCCCGGTCCTGCGCCAACAATTCCGCGTCCTCCCCCGGGTCCACCGTTCCGCGGCCAAACGCCCGGGCGGTGACGGCGGCGAACACTTTTCCGGCATCATCCACGGAAAGCGCCAGCACTTGCCCGCCCACTTCGTCCGGGGCAAATTCCACAACGACCGGCCCGGTTGGCGACGGCTTGTTTACAGCATCGGATTTTGCCGGAGCTGGCACCGGCGCCGCGGGTGCACCCTTGGAAGGAGAGGTTTTCGGAGGCTGGGCGGGAGCGGGCGTGGAGCCGGCGAGGAAGGGGATTGCTAGGAAAATGAGGCGGCGCACGCGCGAGGTTCAGCCATGCCGCGCGCGGACGCAAGCAATCCGGAGGCGCTTCTTGCAAGTGGCGGGAAGTCACGCTACAAAAACATTCTCCCATGATCCCGAATCTCAAAGATCTTCCCCCTATCGAGGAGGAGCCGCATCCCATCCGAAAGCTGCTGAAGCCCGCATTGGGGTTGATCATCATGCTGGTCTGTTGCGGCGGACTCATTTATTTTTATATGAACGGCCTGCAAAAAGCCGCCACGCAGGAGACACAAATCACGGAAGGCCTGCAAAGCATCGGCGCCGACCTGTGGCTGAAAGGCGGCGCGCGGGAAATCAAGACGGTGGATCCGGACCTCATCACCGAACTCGCGCGGCTGCGGGGGAAGGTCGGGTTGGACGTCAAAATCCTGGCGCTGTCCGCCGATCCCGGCCTTGGCACGGGCGGCGGCACCCACCAGCTGGTTTACACGACCGCGAAAACGGTGGTGATCACCATCCAATTGTTCGTGGATCCCACGGAAAACCGCGTGGACATTCTGGGCTGGACCACCAATCCCGAATTTCAGGACCGGGCTGCCCTCCGCTGAGAAAACGGCGGGTTTTCCGTCAGGGGCGCGGTGGGTTTACGGCGTGGAATCATCATAAACCGGCTTTTCGCCCGCAGGGAAAAATACGGGAACTCTCCCGAAAAACGCACAAGATAGGAGTCGACGGCGACGTTTGAAAAGTATAATTGATCTCATCCGTTTCACCACCCTATCATGAACCCCATCCTACCTGCTTCTCCCCGACGCCAATTTCTAAAAGCCGGTGCCGCCGCCGGTGTGGCCGCCACCGTGGCTTTCCCGAACATCTCCCGCGGCGCGGATGATTCCCGCCGCCTGAAAGTCGGTCTCATCGGTTGCGGCGGACGCGGCACAGGTGCGGCGCAGGACGCCATGACCGCCGACAGCAATGTGGAATTGCACGCCGTGGCGGACGTTTTTCCGGAATCCGTCAGCACCAGCCTGCGCAGTCTGAAGGAAGCCTTCCGCGACCGCGTCACCGTGGATGAAAGCCGCACCTTCCTGGGCCTGGACGCCTATCAGAAAATGCTGGAGAGCGGCGTGGATGTGGTCCTGCTGGCCACTCCTCCCGGTTTCCGTCCCCTGCATTTCGAGGCCGCCGTCGCCGCCGGCAAACACGTGTTTTGCGAAAAACCGACCGGCGTGGACATCCCCGGCGTGAAGCGCATCATCGCCGCCGCGGAGAAGGCGAAGTCCCAGGGCACCGCCGTGGTTTCCGGCTTTTGCTGGCGCCGCAGTGCCTCGCGCCGCGCGGCCTTTGAGCAAATCGCCAACGGAGTGATCGGCGATGTCACCAGCTATTACGCCACCTATTACACCGGCCCCGTGAAGCCCATGCAGCCGGCCTCGGCGCGCAAAGCGGAGTGGAGCGATATCGAGTGGCAGCTGCGCAACTGGATGAATTTTTCCTGGCTCAGCGGCGACAGTTTCGTGGAGCAGGCCGTGCACAGCGTGGACAAAGTCGGCTGGGCTTTCCAGGACAAGGACCCTATCAGTTGTATCGCCACCGGCGGCCGCCAGGTGCCCGCGGAAGGCGGAAATATCTACGACCACTTCAGCGCCATTTATGAATTCCCGGGCGGCATTTTCGGTCACGTGGCCAGCCGCCAGCAGACCAAATGCGATAACGAAAACGCCGACTACATCCGCGGAACCAAGGGCGTCTGCGTGATCGGAAAAGGCTCCGCTCCCTACATCAAACTCCACGGCTCCGACGATACCTTCTGGCGTTACCGTGAAGAGGATAACCAAATGTATACCCAGGAACACGTCGAGCTGTTCCAATCCATCCGCTCCGGCAAACCGCTGAACGATGGTTCCTGGATGACCCACAGCACCATGCTGGGCATCATGGGCCGCACCGCCGCCTACACCGGCAAACGCGTGACCTGGGACCAGATCACCAACAGCAATGACGACCTCGCCCCCGAAGACAGTTTCAAGTGGGACTCCTCCTTCACGCCCACTCCGATGCCACAGCCCGGCGTCACGCCGTTGGTGTGATTTTGGCCGGAAGCGGCTGTATTTTGTGAGGACCGGCCCGTGCATGCGGGCCGGTCTTTTTTTGGTCAGGGGAAAAGGACGGAAGGGACGGAAGGGACGAAAGGGACACGGAAGTCCCGGACACGGGTTGACCGGGCATGGGTAGGCCGGGCATGGGTAGGCCGG
>JAQGPD010000045.1 GCA_028293305.1 Verrucomicrobiales bacterium
TTAATCAGCTATTTGCCTGTGCCTGCGCCGGGTTGGTGGTGCGGGCTATTTGTCGCCGAAGGAGATGCCGACGGCGCGGGCGGTTTGGACGACTTCGCTGTCAGGCTCCACGAGGCGGCAGGCGCTGACGGCTTCTTCGATCGGCACGGAGTCGACGTGGTAGGCTTGGTAGCTGACCATGTGGCCGTATTTGGCTTCTTCGATGAGCTTGACGGCTTTCACGCCGAACCGGGCTCCGAGGAGTCGGTCGAGGGCGGTGGGGCTGCCTCCGCGTTGGAGGTGGCCGAGGGTGCAGGAACGGGTTTCCTTGCCGGTCATTTCAGCGACTTTGGCGGCGACGTAATCGCCGATGCCACCAAGGCGGTGCTCGGAGGAGGCGCTCTTTTCCTTGGTGACCGCATCGCCGCCGGGGAGGTGCGCACCTTCAGCGACGACGATCATGGTGCTGTGCAGGCCTTGGGCTTCGCGCTGGCGGATGGCGTTGGCGACGTTTTCGAAGTTGAATTCGATTTCCGGGATGAGGATGACGTGGGCTCCTCCGGCGATGCCACCCCAAAGGGCGATCCAGCCGGCGTTGCGGCCCATGACTTCCACGACCATGACGCGCTTGTGGCTGTCGGCGGTGGTGTGGAGGCGGTCGAGGGCATCGACGACGGTGCTGACCGCGGAGTCAAATCCGAACGTCATGGCGGTGGCGGCGAGGTCGTTGTCGATGGTCTTGGGGACGCCAACGACGGGCAAGCCGTTGCGCATCAACTGCATACCGGTGGTGAGGGAGCCGTCGCCGCCGACGACGATGAGGGCGCGGATTTCGAGAAGCTTGAGGGTGGCTTTGGCTTTTTCGATGATGTCCTGGGGGATTTCAGCGACGTTGCCTTCACCGACTTTGGCGGCGAAGTGGCCTTTGTTGGTGGTGCCGAGGATGGTGCCGCCTTGTTTGAGGATGCCGGCCATTTTTTCGGGCTCGAGCATGATGTAATCGCCGGGAGGGAGGAGGCCCTCGAAGCCGTCGCGGAAGCCGATGACTTCCCAGCCGAGCTTGGCGGCTGCGCCGACGACGCCGTAAATTACTGCATTGAGTCCTGGGCAGTCGCCCCCGCTGTTTAGGATACCGATTCTCATGGGTGGGATGGTGGAAAGTTGGGGTGGGTGGTGGTGGTGGATGGAGAAAACGTGGGCGATCGGCTTGGAAGCGGGGGAATTTTAAGCAAGCAGCAATCCGGCCATGGTGGGAAAAGCGCAGGTCGCGATGCGGAGTATTCGGCTTCCAGGATTAATAGGGCATGGGCTGGTAGCCGCCGGATTGAGGATATGCGGGAGTGGTTGGGTAGTAGCCAGGCTCCGGGGTGACGGGGAATGAAGCGGGGGCCGGGGCCGGCGGAGGAGTTGGTGCCGGGGCAGAGGCGGGGGCTGGGGCGGCTGCGGCTGTTGCTGAAGGGGCGGCGCCGAGGTATTCAGAGGCGGATCCGGCGGGGCTGCCGGCGGCGCGCCAGCCATCGTAGCGGGACCAGCCGTCGGCGAGGAGGCGGGAGCTGGCATTGAAGCGGTCCGGCGCGGCGAGGGTGACCACGGTGATGCGGTGCGGGATCACGAGGGTGCTGCCGTCCGAGCGTTTGATGACGGTGGCGGGTTTCGGCGCGGTGATGGCTAGGCAGGGTCCGGCGAGGGTCGTGGTGCCCGTCTTGCCGGCGTCGATGCGGTTGCGGCCGATGATTTCGTTGGTGTTGCGGACGGTGAGGGACTGGGCGGCGCCGTTGCGGAGGAAGGCGATGCGGCGTTCTTTTTGGGAACAATAGAAGGTGAATCCGGGGGTGGTGATGGCGTGATTCAGCAGGCGCGCCATGTCGGAGGCGCTGGAATAGCCGCTGGCATTCGGGAGGTCGAGGCCGTGGGGATTGGCGAATTTGGTGTTGGACAGCCCGAGTTTGGAGCGGAGGCCATTCATCTGGCTCACGAAGGCCTGGAGGGGAGCTCCGCCGAGGCCGGCCTGGGAAAGCTTCGCTCCGAAGTGGGTGCCAAGGGTTTCCGCGGCGAAGTTGTCGGAGGCCATCATGGCGGCGTAAAGGGCGTCGCGGACGCTGATGCCGTCGCCGGCTTGGATGCCTAACGGGCTGGGAACGCCGAGGGTGGCGACGCTGGGCGGGACGGTCATGACCTCGTCCAAACTGCCGGAGGAGCCGCGGATGAAGTCAAGAACGACGACGGTGGTGGCGATTTTCGTGAGGCTGGCGACGGGTCGTTTTTGATCGGCCTGCAGGGAGAAAAGGACGCGTCCGTCATTGGCATCGGCGACGATGTAGGAGGCGATGCCGGGGTAGGTGGGCCCGATATTGGCGATGGCGTGGGCGCCGGTGCCGCCTTGACCCAAGCCCGTGCAGGAGGGGAGGCAGGGGATGAGCAGAAGTCCGGCGGTGAGGCGGAGGAGTGATCGGAGAGTCATAGGAACGGGGGGCCGTAGGGGATTTTCGCAGGCTCCGGGAAAAACGGAAGGGCCATGTAAGCAGGGCATCCCCCCGGCGCAACGTGGAATGTGGGCTTCGCGGACGATGGCGTCGGGGGGTCGCGGGGCCGGGAATGGGGTAAAACTGGCGTGGTGTCATCCGTGAGCGTGACCGGCGCGTTGGTTTGAGGATAAATCTTTTTTATTTCATGAGACGTCCTGTTTTTTCTCTCAAGCGGTTGATCATGATGGCTTCGACTGTGGCTCTGGCTTTGGGTGCGGGCAGTTGCGCCGCAGTGAAGCGCGCGGGGATGTCGGTCCTTTTTGAGCGGACGGGGTGGCCCGAGGAGCGGGTCATGCGGGACGTGGCCTACGGAACGGACGCGCGGCAGCGGTTGGACTTTTATGTGCCGGAAGGGAAGGGCTGGCCGGTGGCGGTATTTGTGCACGGGGGAAGTTGGAATGGCGGGGACAAGGGGTTGGAGGTGGGTGGGGCGGATGTTTATGGAAATATCGGCCGCTGGCTGGCGTCGCAGGGGATTGGCGTGGCGGTCATCAATTACCGCCTGCAGCCCGGGACCGGTTGGCGCGGTCAGGTGGACGATGTGGCGGCGGCGGCCGGGTGGGTGCGGCGGAATGCGGGGGCACGTGGGGGGCGCGGGGACCGGTTGATTTTATTTGGACACTCCGCGGGCACGCAGCTGGCGGCGTTTGCGGTTTTGAATGGGGAAGCGCTGCGGCGGGCTGGAGTGGAGCGGGAGGCGGTGCGCGGGGTGATCGCGGTGAGCGGAGCGGGATTGGATCTGGTGGATCCGGTGACGTATGCCCTGGGGCATAGTCCGAAGTATTATGCCGGGGTTTTCAATCCGGAGGCGGCACCCGGCGATTGGCGGCGGGAGGCTTCTGCCGTGACCTATGCGGACGGGGGCGACCCTCCGTTTTTGGTGATGTATGGCGGAAGCGAGGAAAAAGGGATGATCCGGCAATCGGTGCGCGTGGATGAAGTGCTGCGGCAGCGGGGCGTGGAATCCCGGCTGGTGGAGGCTCCGGGGCAAAGTCATGGGCGTATCGTGTTGACGCTGAGCCGGGGAGACAAGGTGGCCGGGCGGGAAGCCGTGGCATTTATCCGGCGGCTGACTGGGGAGTGAAACAACATTACGGGCAGAGAAATCCAGGCCAAGCCAAGCCAAGCCAAGCCAACTGTTTTTCCGGAAAGCTGGCTGAAGCCCAAAAAGCTGCCGATGCTCCGGGGCGACTTGAAAAGGCGCGGTCCTTCGGCGTGGACCGCGACTTTGTAAGTCGCCCCGGCAACCTTGGTTTTTCCACCGGCCCGGCCCATTGCCAGTGGATTCAGCATTGGAGGCCGGCAAATGCCCATTCCGCTATCAACTTGCGGCAGTTTAACCCCACCGAAAGCCAACCACCCGACCACCCCGACTACCCCGACCAACCCGACCACCCCGACCACCCCGACCACCCCAACCACCCGACCACCCGACCACCCCGACCACCCCGACCCGATACCTGTTTCCCCCACACAAAAAAAACCCGGCGGGTGAGGCCGGGTTTTTTTGAATTGCCAGGGTGCAGGGTGACCGTGGCGGAAGGTCAGTAGGACCCTTCCACGCGGGGGGCGACGTCCCGGTAGGCGTAGTCCACTTCGTAGATTTGTTTGAAGGCTTCGAGGAAGTCCTCCTTGCGGCCCATTTTTTCGAGGATGTTGCCCAGGACGTAGAGGACTTCTTTTTTGGTGGCATCCATGGTGGGGATTTCGCCGGCGGCTTCCTGAAGCTGGCGGACGCCGAGGTCGAACATGTTTTTGGCCTCATAACACTTGGCCAGGGCGAGCATGGCTTTGGTGCGGATGGCCGGGTTGTTCTTGGCGCGTTGCAGCTCGGGGATGGCCTCGGTGGGATTGCCGCAGTTGTAGAGGTTCATGCCCAGTTCATAGCGGAGCTGGGGGTCCGTCGGGTTGCGGTCCACGCGCTCGCGGGAGCTGACGACCAGTTTTTCCAAACGCACCTGATGGAGTTCCTTCAGCTGCTCGCGGGCGGCTTCGGCGGTCTCCGCGGTTGGGTCGGCATCGATGGTGGCCTGGAGTTGCGCGAGGGTGGCTTCCTCGAGACGATCCTGGATTTTGTGGACCTTCGTTTCCAGGGAAGCGTCGCCGTTGCTGAGCTGGAGGGCCCACTGGAAATAGGACAAGGCGCTGGAGTAGTCGTCGAGGCGCTCGTAAAGTTCCCCGATTTTTCGGGATGTGTCCACATTGTTGGGGTCCGCCTCGTATTCGGCTCCGAGGTAGGCCAGCTGTTCCATCATCTGCTCCTTGGTGGCGCCGATGCGGTTCATGTCCTCCAGCTGTTTCGCCTTGTCCTTGTTTTTGATGAGGTCGCGGAAGTTGCCGCCGTCGCCGCCTTCCCATTTGGCTTTGTTCATGGAAAGCCGGGCGTTCGCATTGGTCACGCCGCGGCGGGCCTCACCGTCGGAATTGTCGATTTTCAGGATGTTATTGAAAACGGCGATGGCCTTTTCCGGGTCGTTCGCGGTCATGTAGAAGTCCGCGAGACGGTGCATGTTTTTGATATTGTTCGGGTGCCCCTTCATGATCATCTCCAGGCCGAACGCGGCGGTCTGGGGCATGTGGGCGGCATTGGCGGCCGTGAAGAGCATCTCGTTGGCCGCCTGATTGAAGGGGTCGGTGGCCAGGATTTCCTCAAGGTCGTAGAGCACGCCGAGGGGATCCGAGGCGGCTTTGCCCTTGAGCTTCATGACTGCGATACTTGACGTGTCGATCAGTTTCTTTTTGCCGGTGTGGGCGAGGGCGGCGGCGGTGCGCAGGGTCTTGCGGCCTTCCAGGAAGGTGGGGACATCCTTGATGATCGGAAGGAGGAGTTGGACCGCGTAGCTGGCGTTCTGCATTTTGACGGAGGCGGCAGCCTTGTCGAACAGGTTGCGGTGCGCGGGGGAGAGGTCGGCTGGGGTGGTGACGGCTTCGGACATGGTGCGATGGAGAAAAAAAGCTTGGGTGGGAAAAGGGAATGAAACAGGGTATTTACCTAAGGGAGACCGGGTGGCGCAACAAACATTTTTTTGTTTAAGTGGTCGGAAGCTTTGGCGGCGCATTTTACCTTGCGCTCCTGACGCGTGACTGCTTTTGTCGGGCAGTCCTTCCAAAGGCCCACTATCCCTATCCCAGATCGATCTTTTTTATGACCACACGTTCCCTTTTCCTCGCGGCGCTCGCGGCTGCCGCGTTCTCCTCAGCCACGCCGGTTTCCGCCCAGGAAATGAAAATCGGCATCGTGGACATGAAGCGTGTCTTCCAGGACTACTACAAAACCAAGGACGCCGAGAAAAAAGTCAACGAGGACAAATCCAAAGCCAAAAAGGAACTCGACGACCGCAGCGCCAAATACAAGGAACTCATCACCAAGTGGAACGAAATCGAGAAAGTCCTCAAGGACAAACTCGTGAACGAGGAACTCAAGGCCCAGAAACAAAAAGAAGCCCAGGAAATCATCTCCGAAGCCCGCGCCCTCGAGCGTGACATGGAGGAGTTCCGCCGCCGCCGCGAAACCCAGCTCCAGGAGCAGGTCATGCGCATGCGCAAAGGCCTCCTCGAGGACATCAAGAGCCGCGTCGAGGACAAAGCCAAGCGTGACAACTACGACCTCGTTTTCGATAAAAGCGGCATGTCCCCCAGCGGCGTGCCCTTCCTCCTCCACAGCAAGGACGCCGTGGACTTCAGCACCGAAGTGATCACGGAACTCAATAAATCCGCACCCGCCGAAGCCGCCGCCCCTGCCGCGCCCGCCACTCCTCCCGCCAAATAACATCTTTGTTTTTGGCTGGGAACCCACCCGGTCCGTCGCTTCGTGCGG
>JAQGPD010000046.1 GCA_028293305.1 Verrucomicrobiales bacterium
ACCGCTCACTTATAAGCCATCGTTTGCGGTTGGTCCTTTTTGCGTCCCTTTTGTCCTTTCTGTCCTTTTAGTCCCTTCCCTCCCTTCTGTCCCTTTTCCGCCCCATTGCCCATCCGCGCTCCACCGAATCCACCGCCTCCATTATTTTTAACTACCGCAACCCCGCGGTGAATGCTACACAGCCCCCATGCCCCGCCGACTTCCTGCCAGTTCCGTCCTTTCCGACTCCCCCGTCCGCCCCGGCGGTCCCGCAGCGCCCTCCGCTTTCCGCCCCTTTCACGCCCCCGCCAGCATCGCCCTGGCGCTGGCCTTCACCGCCTTTCTCCCTGCCTGCAAGTCCCCCGGCATCAAGTTTCCCAAACTGAAATTCAAAAACAAATCCGCCGCCACGGAGACCGCCGATCCCGCCAAACCCTCCCCTGACGCCGCCACCACCACCAACGCCGCCCAACCCGTTCCCGAGCGCAGCGCGGCGGAGACCGCTTTCCTGGAAAAATGCGCCGCCCTCGGAGCCAACGGCGGCACCATCGCCGGCCGGGATGGCTGGAATTTTTCCGCCACGGAGCTGCAACGCCTTTCCCAAATCCAGGACCCCAACGCCCCTTCCCTCCGCGCCGCCACCAGCGCGATCACGGAATACAGCAACGCCTTGAAAGCCAAGGGCACGACCCTGATTTTCCTGCCCATCCCGCCCAAAGCGATCCTTTTCCCTGACAAACTGGACAAAGACCTGAAAATCAAGGTCCGGCGCAAAAAACCCGAACGCCTCGACTCCACTCTCCAAGCGTTCTACGCCAACCTCCGGGCCAAAGGCGTGCAGGTCATCGATGTCACGGACGACCTGCTGGCCAAACGCGAAAGCAGAAAAGAAGGCCCCATTTTCCCGCAAACCGCCGCCGTGTGGTCCCCCCGCGGAGCCGAAACCGCCGCCGACTCCATCGCCCGCACCCTTAAAGGCGAAAAATGGGCGAACAATCCCGGCAAGGACGGCCCCCTCATCACGGAAAACGGCATCCTTTCCTACAGCGGTCCCCTGCTTCCCGCCCCGGCCAAACCGGAAACCCTGGCCATCCGGAACATCGGCCGCGCTGCCGATGGAAAAATGCGTTCCGTGACTTTCTCCCAAGGCGGCCACCCGCTTGCGCTCATGGGCGATTCCTCACTCCTCGCCTGGCGGGCAGCCAATAATCCAATCGGTTCCGCGGGAGCCTTTGCCAGCCTCGCCGACCAATTGGCCTTCGAACTCCAGACCACCCCCGACCTGTATCCCGGCAGCACCGAAGGCCGGAACGCCCCGCGCCAACGCATCCTCCGGGAGGCCACCAACGGCAAAAATCCCCTCTCCTCCACCAAAGTCCTCATCTGGGCCGTGCCAGCCACCGACCTCGCCCTATCAGATTGGAAACGCGTCCCGCTCAAACTCGATTTCTCCGGCTCCGGCGGCTCCTCCGGCACACCCACCATGCTGGACGCCCCCGTCAACCTCATCCCCGACCCCGGCGCCTCCCGCCCCGCCACGCCACCGCCTTCGCCAGACCCCGCGCCGGCCCCGGCACCGGAAACCGCCCCGACCGCCGACCCCGCCGCCCCTCCTCTTCCCCGCTGAAAAACCTCCGCAGTTCGCTACACTTTCCGATTGCCCCCGCATCGCAAGCCCCTAAACTGCGTTTCCAACCAATTCTCAACGCTAACTCAATCCCATGGGCCAACAACTCAATAAAATCGCCAAACGCAAACGCCGCCTCGCCCGTGTGAAGCGCAAGAAAGAAGTCACCCGCGACCTCAAGGCCAATCCCGCCCTCGCCAAAAAGGCCACCGAAGCCCGCAAGGCCGCCGCCCCCGCGAAGAAGAAAGCCCCGGCCAAAAAGCCCGCCGCCAAGAAAGCTGAAGCCGCCGCCACCCCGGCTGTGGAATCGCCCGCTGCCGAAGCGCCTGCCGCTGAAGCATCCGCCGAATCCTAAGCTCAGGCTTTCCAAGCGCACGACTTCCCTTCGAAGTCCCTTTTTTAAAAGAGCCGCCCTCCCTCACCGGAAGGCGGCTTTTTTGCGCCCCGGCTCAAATCCGCACCACGCACCACGCACCCGCGCCCAATCCGACGGGATTTTCGGGGCCGCATGCCTTTTCCACTGCCAGGTTGAATACAATCCACCACGCACCGTCCAATGCCCACATCCGGATTCACCGACCCAACGCTCACGGATCTTGCATTCCCTACGGAAATCCCTCATCGTCATCCTGAGCTTAATCCTCATCCTGAGCCGGTTACTGACTCTTCCCAATTCAACCTCACCTCCGCCCCCATGAAAACGACTTTTCGCCCCCACCGGTTCGTGCTGCCCGCGCTGGCTGCTGTTTTCATGGCCCAAGTCGTTGAAACCCAAGCGCAAACCATTCCGGTCACTCCCACCACTCCCACCAAATTCGATACTAAAAAGGTGGGAGCCGCGACCGCCACCAATGGTGCGACCATCACCCCCTCCAGCACCGCGCCGACCGTCCGCCGGATCACTTATCTGACCCTCAGCCCGCTGCGGCAATGGACCGGCTCCGACGGAAAAACCCTCACAGGAAAACTCATCGCCTGGGAGGAAACCGTGGACACCAGCCCATCCAAGCCCTTGAGCACCAAGCCCATAACCGAAAAACCGACCCTGTTGAAGGACAACCGGGTCCGCTTGCTCATCGACAACAAAGCCTTCGAGGTGCCGCTCACCCGACTCGGGGCCGAGGACCGGAAATTCATCCTGAATATCCAGGAAAACTTGACCAAATCCTGACCGGACGGGACTGGAAACGGGGCTCCTCCCCGTCCCCGCACGACCGCCCACGGGCACGCGGGGGAAATCCATTGCCGAAAATGGCAGATGGAATGCTTCACAAAGGGATGGCCGACCTAGCGCCGACACGCACGGGAAGCCGCCGGAACCTTGCCTGCAAAGTGGTTATTCAGTTTTTGAATTCCACTTTTTCACGCTCTGCCCGGCACCACCATCAAATCCCATCCCATCCCATGAAGCCCACCACCTCGACCTTCACCGCCTCCCCTCTTTCACCACTCCTCTCGAATCAGCTTCATCGCCATTTTCTGACCTGCTCCGCCGCCGCCGCCTGCGTCGCCGGAACGGTCGCCCCGCAGCAAGCGGATGCCTCCATCGTTTACAGCGGCCTCAGAAATCTCGCTCTCCCCGCCACCACCGGCGCCCAGCTTTACATTAACCTCGTCACCGGTGCCACCGGCTCCGGCGCGGTGGCCCTCCCGGACTGGGACATCGCCCCCTACGGCGGCGGCCTCCGGAATCAGCCGAGCTACGCCATGGCCACCGTGCTTCTCGGAGCCGACACCGCCAACCTTCCCTCCGGCACCGACATCAGCGGCACGTCGAACCTCTCCGCTGCCACCGGCGGCATCCAGAATGTGCTGATCCCTTCCACCACAACGGGTTACATCGGCTTCAAATTCAATCCCGACAGCCTCAACGGCTTCACCCCCGCTCCCAATGGCACCCCCACCAACTTCGGCTGGCTGCGCATGACCACCAACACCGGCGGCGGCGGCACGGTGATCGACTGGGCCTATGAATCCACCCCCGGCGTGGCCATCGCCGCCGGTGCCACCGGCGCCGTCCCGGAGCCGTCCTCCCTCGCCTGCCTCGCCATGGGCGCGATCGGCCTGGCCAGTCTGCGCCGCCGCCAGAAAATCGCGGCTTGAGTTGGAACAACCCCACCGGTTTTCTCCTTCGCCTTCCCTGGTTTTTGCCGGCGCCGATCCGTGGACGTTTTTCCCTTTCCGGGAAAATCCCTGATCGAGCGCGTCCGGGAAAATGTCCCCGCCAATTCCCGATCCTGTGCCCGCCAATCCGCCTAAAATCCTCCTCATCGGTTGGGACTCAGCGGATTGGCGGATCATCGATCCCCTGCTGAAAGCCGGCCGCCTGCCGCATCTGGCATCCCTCATTGAAAAAGGCGCCCGGGGAAATCTCGCCTCGCTGGAGTCGATGTTGTCCCCCATCGTTTGGACCAGCATCGCGACAGGAAAACTGCCGCACAAACACGGTATCTTGGGCTTCGTCGAGCCGGTGCCCTTGATAGATTTGCCGACCTTCCCCGCCGGCATCCGTCCGGTCGGCAGCACCTCGCGGCTGACCCCGGCGCTTTGGAACATGTTGAGCGAAGCGGGATTACGAACCCACGTCATCGGTTGGTTCGCCAGTCATCCAGCGGAAAAAATCAACGGCATCTGCATCAGCGAGCGCTTTGCCCTGAACCGGATCGACCAGCCCGACCCCTGGCCAATTCCCGGCGGCACGATCTCCCCCGCCGACTCCGCAGCGGATTTTCACCACCTCCGGGTCCACCCCACGGAAATCACAGGCGACGCCCTGCTTCCCTTCATTCCCCGGGCCGGGGAACTGGATCAATCCGATCCCGTCACCGCCGGACTCCTCACCCAACTGGCCGTCATCCTGGCAAAAGCCGCTTCCATGCAGGCCGCCGCCACCGCCATTTTGGAAAATGAGCCGTGGGATTTCCTGGCCGTTTATTTTCAGGCGCTTGATGAGCTGGGCCATCACTTCATGCCGTGGCATCCGCCCGCGTTGCCCGGGATCCCGCCGCATCTGGTGGAGCTTTACGGCGGAGTCATGGACATGGCCTATCAATTCCACGACGCCATGCTCGGCAACCTGCTGGCGCTGGCCGGCGGGGATGTCACCGTGGTGCTGGTGTCGGATCACGGTTTCCAATCCGGCGCCCAACGCCCCGGTCCCATCGCGAACGACCACACGACCATGGCGGGGTGGCATCGGCGTTATGGGATCCTGACCCTGGCGGGCCCGGCCATCGCTCCCGGCCAGACTCTGCACGGCAGTTCCGTCCTGGATATTGCGCCCACCATCCTGCATCTTTTCAATCTCCCGGTCGGTGCCGACATGGACGGCAAGGTGCTCCTGACCGCTTTCAAAAACGTCCGTCCCATCGCCAGAAAACCCTCGTGGGATCCCGCACCGGACGCCCATGCCGCGCCCGCCGGAACCGTCGCCTCGCACGCCGAGGAGCAGGCCATGCTGGACCAACTCGTGGCGCTGGGTTACCTGGAGGCGCCGGATGCCGACACCTCGGAACAACGCCTCACCGCCCGCCGCGAACTCGACTACAACCGCATCGGATCGCTTCTGGAAGCCCAGGATTTTTCCAACGCCGCGCGCCTCGCCCGCGACCTCGCCGCCGAGGTTCCGCGGGAAATGCGCTATCGGCTGAAACTCATCCAGACCCTCCTCCACGCCAACCTCCTGGCGGAAGCCGGGACGCACCTGACAAGTCTGGAGAATGAATACGGCCCCTCCCCCGCCACGAACCGCCTCACCGCCCACCTGCTGCTGGCGGAAGGCCACATCGCGGACGCCATGGCGCGCTTTGAGGAAGCCGTCCTCACCAATCCGGAATCCGCGGACCTGATGGAACAACTCGGCTGGGTCCTCATCCGCCTGCGCCGCTGGCCGGAGGCGGAAACGCGCTTCCGCCAAGCCCTCGCCCTGGACGCCGACCGCCCCTACTCCCATGTCGGCCTCGCCCGCGCCCTCGTCCGCCAGGATCAGGACAGCGACTCCCTCGCCGCCGCCCTCACCGCCGTGGGACTGCTTCATTTTCTTCCAATGGGCCACTTCCAGCTCGGCGCCATCCTATCCAAAATGGGCGATGCCGACAGCGCCATCCGCGCTTTTGAAATCGGCCTCGTTCAACAGCCCGGGAACCCGCACGCCCTCCGCTACCTCAGCCTGCTCCTGCGCCGCCGCGGCTACCATCAGGCGGGACGCGACTTCGCCTTCCCCACATGATTCCGACTCCGCGCGTCCCGTCCACCGACCCCGCCGCCCCGTCCGCCGCCGCCCCGCCGGACTCCCCGCTCGTCGTGGTGACCGGTCTTCCCCGCTCCGGCACGTCCCTCGTCATGGGGTTGCTCGCCGCCGCCGGCCAGCCCCTCCTGACAGACCACCACCGGCCGGCGGATCCTGACAATCCCCGCGGCTATCACGAATTCCAGCCCGTGAAATCGCTCATGAGGGATAACACCTGGCTCCAATCCCAACGCGGAAGCGCGGTGAAAATCATCAGCACGCTCCTGCCATTCATCCCGCCGGACCTCCCCCTCAAAATCATCCTCATCCAGCGCCGCCTCGCGGAAGTCCTCGCCTCCCAGGCCGCCATGCTCGCCCGCGCCGGCCTGTCCTCCGCCCCGACCGCCCTCCTGGCCGCCGCCTGGCAAAAACAAAACGCGCAAACCCTGGATTTTATAACCAATCGTCCCCGCACCGGCGTCCTCATCCTGCCCCATCACGAATTGTTGGAAAATCCCCTGCCCTGGCTGGAACGTCTCCTGGCTTTTCTTCCCCACCTCCGTCAGGATCCCCGCGCCTTGCTCCCGGCCATCGACCCCACCCTGCACCGGCAAAAAATCGAAAATCCGCCGTCCTTGGAAAACCAATAAAAAAGATGGACGGAAACCCCGCCGCCCCCTCAAAATCGCCCCGTCCGGCCTCCTTGCCTTGCCATTGACGCCGCCGCCCCGCCGCTGAACAGTCCCGTCCCGAATCCGCACCTCCCGCGCGCCGCCAAACCCACCCACCATGCCGCCCGTCTTCTCGCTGGCACTGCCGCTTCTCTGGTTGGTCCGTGCCCTGGCCCTGGCCTCATTCGCCGCCTCAGGCTGGCTCACCCTGCAAAAATGGATGGACCCCCGCGTCCAACCCGCCGGGTGCGGTGGATCGGACACCTGCGCCACCCTGTTGGACTCCCGCTGGTCAAATTGGTTCTCCGTCCCCGTCACGCTCCTCGCCGCCACCCTTTGGCTCGCCGTCCTCCTCCTCACCCTCCCCGCCGCCGGTCGCCTGCTCGGGCGCACCGCCGACCAACTGCTCGCCGCCTGCGCCCTGCTCCTCCTGGCCGGGGCCCTGTGGTTCGGAGCCCTCATGGCCTTCGTCGTCAAACTCTGGTGCCCATGGTGCGCCGCCCTGCACCTCGCCGCCCTCATCACTTCCGCCATCCTGCTCCATTCCACCTGGCGTGCCCAAAAAGAAGGCGAGGCCGGCCTTTTCTCCTCCGCTGCCCAGTCCGGCATGGCCGGCATCGCCCTGCTCGTGCTCGGACAACTCTTTGGAAAACCCCCGGACACCCACCTCGTCACCACCACCTCCCCCGCCGCCGGGCCCGACTCCCTCACCCTCCCCCCCGCTGCCGCCCCGGCTTCGGATTTCATCCAAATTTCCTACCCCGCCGGCGCCCGGTCCAGCCCATCCGCCGACGCTTCGTCTCCCGCCCCGCTGCCGGCGGGGAGCATTTCCTATCTCAATGGCACACTCATCCTGTCGAGGGAGGAAATCCCTTCACTTGGCGAGCCCTCCGCCTCCTTGATTCTGGCAGGTTTTTCAGACTACACCTGCACGGCCTGTCGCTCACAATACAGTGACATAAAAGCACTTATGCGGTCCGCACCCGGCCGCTTCGCACTCCTTGTCCTTCCAGTCCCCCTCGACCACGCCTGCAACCCCCACGTGCCGGTCCCTGCGAAGGAAACCTCTTCCGGAGCCTGCGCCCTCGCGTCCCTTTCCCTCGCTTTTTGGAAATCCGCCCCCCACCTTTTCCCCGCCTTCCATGAGTTTCTCATGACGGCCCCCCTCCCACTCGCCCCCGACTCCGCCCGTGCGGAAGCCCAACGCCTTTCGCCAAACATCCTTCTCGACGATTCCACCCCATGGATCAGCGCCCGCCTCGCCGCCAACATCGCCGCATGGCACCGCCTATCCAACGAAACCAATAAACTCCCGAAACTCATTCTGCGTGATGACATTGTCCTGCACGGCTCCACCGCCTCGCGGGAAAGATTCCTCGAAATCATCAACGAAACCTTTGCCGTCCCCGCGCAAAAAGCGCCCCCTTCGCCCCCGCTTCGTTGAGTTGCTTATAAACTTATCACCGCCATTTTCCCGCAACAATTTCCTTTCATCAAAATTTCATAAGAAAAAATCTTTCAATTAAAAGCAATTTTTTATTTTCATTACCCACCCTTTTCTGTAATTACAAAGACATTATGAAGCCGGCCCCCCTCCTGCTATTCCTCCCACTCCTCTTTCCGGTGTGTGCGCTCGCCGCACGCCCCCTCGCGAAGCCTGAACTCCGCGCGGACGGCCGTTACGAATTCAAGGATAAAGGCAAACTCCTGAAATTCAAAATCGCCACCGACGAGCTTCAGGAATCCAACGACGCCGGCACCAAACGAATCCCTGTTTCCGCCAAGGCCCACCTCCGCGAAATCCAGGCGGACGCCAAGCGCCTCTCCAAAGCAGGCCGGAAAATGGAGCTCATCGCCTACCTGGAAGGCCAGCCCCAAACCGAAGCCAACCGCCGCACTCTGACGAACCGCGTCTCCGTCACCCTGGACGCCGGCGTGGACCCCAGCCTCGTCGCCGAAGCCGTCGGAGCCACCTCCATCCGCCCCATCGTATTTCTTCCCAACGACTACATCCTGACCTTCGAGGAGGCCACGGACGCCATCGTCTCCGCCGAAGCCCTCCGCGCCCAACCCGGCGTCCTGAAAGCACAGCTGATGGTGGGCTTTCAAGTGTTCCCCGCCCAGGTCGCTGTCAACGACCCCTTCTTCGTGGGAACCGGCGGCTCCAGCTTCAACACCTTTATCGGCACGGACTATTCGGAAAAATCCGTCAACGTGGGAAATCCACCTCCCGCGTGGGTCGTGCAAGGTTCCACCAAGGCTTACCAATGGTATCTGAACCCAGTGCCCACTCTGGTCCAACTGCCCCCGGTATACCGCTCCAATTTTGCAGTCAATAGCCTCCCCTCCTGGATCGACCCTGATATCGAAGACCTGTTCATCACCGAACTCATCCGCCCAACCGGCCCGCCTCCCGCACCCAAAAACGGAGAACGCAATTTCTCCACTTACTTCGATCAGGCGGCCCATCTCAACGTCATCCCCGCCTGGGACCTCCTTTCCAGCACAGGCTCGCCTATTGACGGCACTGGAGTGAAAGTCGGCGTGATCGACGACGGTGTTCAGGTCGATCCCATCCATCCCGATATTTTCAATCAAACGATCCTCACCAACGATGACCACAATTATCTTGAGGGTGATCAATCCCAGGTCGGCGATATCAAGAGCCGCAACCCCACCCCGCCTTTCGTAAACGGTTTCGCCTCCAACCACGGAACCGCCAGCGCCGGCCTCATCCTCGCCCGGCGTAATAACAACATCGGCATGGCCGGCATCGCCCCCGACGCCAAACTCGCCGCCTACCGGATCGTCGGAGGCTTTGTCGGAGATGACATTTTCTCCGACTCCCTGGTTTACGGGGCCACCCGGGTGAATCCTCCTCTCAATGGCACCCCCACCGGCAATGAATGGCGTAGCGGCGGCACCATTAAATTCGACGTCGCCAACAATGGATGGTCGTTGAATCCATTCGGCCGGGACCTGATCGGCCTTGATCTTTACACCCGCAAGGCCCTCGCCTACGGTGTCACCGAAGGTCGACTCGTCGACGGCTCCAACCGGGGAATTATTTATGTCGTTCCCGCAGGCAATGGGGGTGATGATCATGATGACACCAATTATTCCGGTCAAACCAATAGCCTTTACACCGTCACCGTCGGTTCCGTATCCGACCTCGGCCGCCGCGTATCCTACTCGAATCCTGGCGCTTCGCTCCACGTGGTCGCCCCCTCGTCCGGTTACGAAATGGCTCCCCGGATTCTTGTTGGCGGATCGCTGAAGCCCGCCAACTATCCGACACCCGTCCCCACCAACATCGTTCAGAGAGCCCTGGGCTACACCCTCACTCCCAGCGAGTGGGACGAAACTCTGGCTGACCGCCGCAATACCCAGCAGGTGGTCACCCTGAACACGCCCACCACCTCCAACGGAGCGGCCGGATACAATAACAACTTTGGCGGCACCTCGGCCAGTTGCGCGATGGCCACCGGCGTCATTGCCCTCATGCTCGAAGCCAATCCCAAGCTGGGCTGGCGCGATGTGCAGGAAATCCTCATGCGCAGTGCCACGGTCGTGGACCCGATGATGGGTGAATGGCAATACAACGCGATGGGCATGCCCATGAGCCACAAATATGGCGCTGGAATGATTGATGCCTACCGCGCCGTGCGCCTGGCCAAGGTCTGGGAAAATCTCGGAACCCGCTTCGGTCCCACCGGCTTTCTGGTCGGCACGATCGATTACAAGGAAGTCAAAGGCGACGTCAAGCCCATCCCCGGCAACCGTCTGATCCCGGACAATTCCCCCACCGCCCCGGTCAAACAAGTGCTGTCCTTCAATGTGGACGGTCCCACATCCGGATTGCGGGTGGAGCGCGTCGTGGTCCGCCTCAAAGTCACCCATGGCCGCCGCGGTGACCTCGGCGTGATCCTCAGCGCCCCGCGCACTGGACAGGCCGACCGTGAAGTCGAAAGCTACCTGATGGTTCCCCACCGCGAGGACATCAATAACAATCTCGGCAATGGCGATACGCCGGAAACCGAATATTGGGATTTCTCCACCGTGCGTCATTGGGGGACCAGCGGCCAAAACCAACCGCTGAATGCAGAAACGCCCACTGGCGGTGCTTGGACCCTGACGATCTGGGACAACACCAACCGGGGTGTGGTATCCACCGTGAATCTGGCCTCCACCAACCATGAGGACCATGTCGCGGTTTCCGAAGCCAATCCGGACCAGGCCACCAGCCGACTTATCGCAGGTCAGATCGTCTATCACGGCACCAGCTCGCTCTCCAACAATGAGCCCCCGGTCATCACCACGGGTGGTTTCACCGCTCAGACCGGATCGCCCTTCCAATCCACGGTCAAAGCCAGTTCCGACCTCACCCTCGACCCGGTGAACCTGACGCCGCGCGCTCCCGTCTATGATTTCCGCGTCAAAGTCATCAGCACCCTCAGCAGTAACACTCCGGACCTTGTGATCGGACCCTCCACCGCCGACGAGTTCGCCCTCCTCTATCCGGAACCAGGCACGCCGGCCACCCAGCTCCCCATTCACCTCCGCTTTGACCGCATCACCGGATTGCTGACCAATTCCCCTTACG
>JAQGPD010000051.1 GCA_028293305.1 Verrucomicrobiales bacterium
AATGCGCTCTTTGCCGAAACCTTCCAGCGAATGATCACCCACCTCACCGATAACAAGATCGACATCGCATCCATCAAACCCCTGCTGGGTGCTTCGCTGACATTTGATCCCGTCAAGGAAGTCTACACCGGTGAAAACGCGGAAGCCGCCAACAAGGTGAACATGGAAAGCTACCGCGAGGGCTTCACCATCCCCAACGCCTGACAAAAAACGGCGCATCAGTTCCGGAGCCCCGGCGGTTTTTCACCGTCGGGGCTTTTTTGTTTTTTGGCGGGTGGGTGGGCTGGTGGGTGGGGCGGCGGGTCGGCGACTGGGTTCAGCGGGCTGGAAGCCCGCTGGCCGCGCAGGCAGGGATGCCTGCGCCACTTTGGAAGTCCCTCTCCATGAATGCGGTGGTGCGGGCTTGCCGCCTGGGTGTAGACTGTGGTGTCCTGCGTCAGCTCCTGTTTATTGTTTCATGAAAACCCGGCTCTTTTCCCCCGCGTTGTTGTTGTTGCTAGTAGCCGCGCTGTTTTCCTCCTGTGAAAAAAAAGGCTCCGACCCGGCGACTGAGGTGGCGCGGGGAAATCCCCGGGAAACGGTGGAATCCAAAGCCGCGCCCTCCGTTGAAAAACCTGAAGTCATGGTTTGGATTCCCGGCTGCGCCTTCATGATGGGATCGGACCACCGGCCCGTCGAGAGACCGCCGCATCGCGTGGTGCTGGAGGGATTTTGGATGGACGAGACCGAGGTCACCACCGCCGCGTTCCGGAAATTTGTGGACGCCACCGGGTATGTCACCTCCGCCGAGAAAACGCCGCGGAAGGAGGATTTTCCCGCCAATATCCGGGATCAATTGGTGGACGCCATGATGCAGCCGGGCGCGAATAATTTCCGGTGTTCGGATCATCCAGTGCCCTTGGACAACGAGTTGGCGTGGTGGGAATACATGAAAGGCGCCTCCTGGAAAATGCCCATGGGACCCAAAGGCGGCCCCGCCCGTGACACCGATCCCGTGGTCTGCGTGAACTGGGACGACGCCTCCGCCTACGCGAAGTGGGCCGGAAAACGCCTGCCGACCGAAGCCGAGTGGGAATTCGCGGCGCGCGGGGGTTTGTCAGGGAAGGGTTATGTCTGGGGCGACGAAATGAACCCCGGCGGCAAATGGATGGGCAATACCTGGCAGGGTGAATTTCCCGTCAAGGACTCCGCCGAGGACGGATTCCACGGACTGGCACCGGCAAAATCGTTTCCCGCTAACGGCTATGGGCTGTATGATATTTCCGGCAATGCCTGGGAATGGACAGCGGATTGGTATGCCGAGCGCTATTATGCGGAAAGCCCGGAATACAATCCAAAGGGGGCCGCGCCGTCGTCGGAAAATCACCAGGGCGCGCCCAGCAAGCTCATCCGCGGCGGTTCCTGGCTGTGCAACGACTGCTACTGCGAAGGCTACCGCCCCGCCGCCCGCCAGTTCACCACCCCGGACACGGCATCAAACCATCTGGGATTCCGCTGTGTTCGTTAGGCGAAATGATGAATGCAAGATTGGGCAAGCCCGCCACGCGCAGAAGTGTTGGAACTGGCTTGTTGAATATAACACAACTCCGCCGGCCCGGCGGTTGCCAAATGAATAAATCGGATTCGGCTGCCTTCTGGCTGCAGGCATGGGAGAAACCAATCGGCCGCGGCTTGGCATGGAGATCATTTCAGTTCAGGCAGCGCCTCATTGGATTTGTCATCATATTTGGTCATTAGAGCAGTTTAAATAATGCGTAGCCGCCAGGCCTCTGCAACATTAGGCCCGGAGGGCCGGAATCTTTATAGCCACCGACATGCTAAAAATGATCAAGCTCCGGAGGAGCGGCATATTCTTTCCCGATGAAGCCAGATGTCGCTCCTACGGAGCTGAAATTCAACGGGTGACTATGGCTATAAAGATTTAACCCCTCTGGGGTCGGATGCTGGCTACGTCATTATTTAAATTGCTCTAGTTATAATGCCTCTTGGTATTTGGCTTGGTTTTCTGACAGTTCCAGTCTTTTGCCTAACTCGCCTGAAATGGTCATATTTGAATAGCCGGGCGCCACCTATTTGTCGTTGAGATCAATGGACTGGGCGTCGCTGGCGTCCTTAGCTCCGAGGGACTTGGTTCCATGTGAGGCTGTATTGGCGGAGGCGGCGGCCAAGTTGGATTTTCCAAACCAATACGATACCACCACGCCAGCCATCAGGAGAGGAAGCAAACCTCGCACTGGACCGCGCGCAAACACGACCGCAAGCAGGCCATACATCAGAAAAACGACCGTTGCGCTCCGCTCCACCAGGGCGGCCAAATTTCTCGACTTCGGGGTCAGCGGGCGGGGAACACTCACGAGAGCCACGAAACCAAGCGCTGCGGCAATTGGTATGCTGAAGACCGCAAGCACCCCCACACGCCCTGCTCCGTCCGACATGTCCACTATAAACAAAAGCACAAAACCGCACACCGCCACCACAGTCAGTGAGAGTGTGAGGCATAGAATTCTGGCGGTCAGAAAAATGGATTTCGGAATGGTCCGCATATCGGGTGGGGTGTTTGAGATCGGCGTGTTTGGGATCGGCGTGTCTTGGGCTCGGAGGGTCAACATTTTGTTGACGCGGCTCCCGGGTTTTTGTCAGGGATGCCGGTGGACAGAATGTCCACCCTCCGGACCGTCACTCCACGCGGGTCGCGGCGCAGACCATTTCCAGGACGCGCCAGAGGGATTGGCCGCCGAGGGAGCCTTCGTGGAAGGCGTTGGCGGGGATGGGTTTCCGGTCATCGCGGTCCGTGTTCGGCGTGGGCTGCGGGATGGTGGTGAAGGTGGGATCGTATTGTCCGGTGCTGCCGCCCAATTTGTAGATCACAAGATCCATGGAGGGCACCACATAAAGGCAGAATCCGCCCGCGCCGCTTTTCCACATGGCGTCGCGCGGGGCGCCCGCGACATGGCCGTCGGCATTGTGTTCCCATTGGAGGCTGAAGGGGGTGTGCGGATTGTAAGGACTCCACGCGGAGCATTTTTGGATGTAGTCGGCGGGGACCAGTTGCCGGTCCTGCCACTTCCCGCCGCGGGCGAGGCAATAACCGAATCTCATGACATCGGTGGCATGCAGCGCGATGCTGCCCGCGCCGTTCGCGTGGGGCATAACAAAGTCGCCGCGGCGCAGACAATAGTCCCACGCGCCCCAGCCCTGCGGACCGGCGAGGCGCTCCTGGATGTAGTCCTTCAACTCCATGCCGGTGACGCGGCGCAGCACCATGCTGGCAATGTGCGGCGCGGGCGAGGAATAGGAATATCCGGCGCCGGGATCGCACCAGAGCGGGACATCGAGGGAGGATTGGTCCAGGTTTTTGATGTTCTGGCCGGGCACGGGTTTCAGGGTTTGGACGGGCTGGTCCTTGACATAGCCGGTGGGCGCGCCGCCCTCGCCCCAATAGCCGGAACTCATGGATAACAAGTGTCCCAATGTGATAGTGGCCTTGCGCGGATCATTCAGCGGGAAGGCTTCCGGAAGATAGGTTTCGGTGAAAACCTTCGTGTCCAGACCGTCCGGGATTTTGGTTTTGAACTCCTCCAGCATGATCCCGCAGGCGATGCTGGTGAAGGCTTTTCCGGTGGAGGCCATGTCAGGATTCACATTCCGCGAGGCGCGGCCGAAGTAGCGTTCGAAGCAAAGATAACCGTTATGCACCACCAGCAATCCGCCGTGGGGCGTGGAGCGTTGGGTGATCTCGAAGGCGGGCTCCAGTTTGGTCAGGTCCATGCCGGCCAGGATGCGGATCTCCGCTGCCGTTTTGGCCTCCCGCCAACCGCCCGCGCTGTCAGGGGGCGGGAAATACGGCTCCGGCGCGGCTGCGGCGGACTGGATTGTCAGGAAGGGGGACAGGGGCAGAAGCCAAAGCAGAAGAAGCAGCCGTTTCATGGTGCGGCACCATGCGCCAGGCCCGGCCCCGCGCAATGAGGGGATGCGGGCTTGGAATTCACGGGTTCACGGTCTGCGTGGCGGTGACCATGATCGCGATTTCGCCGCCGGGTTTTTTGCCAGGGGACTGCATGCCTGTCAGGATGACGCAGGGTTCCGCTCCTGTGAGATTGGTCCGGTTGTTCAGAGAAATGGACTGGGTGATCGGCAGGCGGTAGCCGCCCGGTGAATTCTGATAGCCCGTGATGTGCCGTATTGTCCCGATTGCAGGCGGCGTGTTGTGGGCGGGCTGCCCGGGTGTGCGGCGAGGAGGTGATAGAAATTTTTATTTCTCCACAAGTTATTCATTTTCAACGACATGCAGAAATGCGTGAGGATTGCGTGGAGGCGGATTGAGGCGGAGGATTGACAAAAACCTGTCAGGTTGGCAAACTCCGGCGCAATCCGATTTTAATCCATGAACTGCATCGTTAGTTTCCCGCGCGTCGCGTCCTTTTTTGTTTTGGGCACTTGTTTGTTTTTGTCAGGAAAGGGGGACGTTTCGGCCGGGTTGATCTCGAATCCGAGTTTTGAGGATAGTTATAATCCGGCATGGCCGCACTATGGTCCCATCACCGCATGGGCCGGCGGGAGCGGGACAAACCTCGCGGACGGGCCCTTCCACAATGGTGGCACGCCGGTGCCGGACGGCAGTCAGGTGGGCTTCAAGCAAGGCGGCGGCGTGATGACGCAGTCGGTGAGCGGCCTCACGCCGGGGCAGTCGTATTGGGTCCAGTTTTTCTATGATGCGCGGGCCAACAGCATCATCGATCTCCTCACCCAATGGGACGGAACGACGGTGGATACGATCAGCGCGGTGGTGCCATCCAGCGGCGGATCGTCCTATCGATTCCGGAATGTGGTGGTCACGCCGACGGCTGAAAGTGGTGTGCTGGGTCTGGGCACAGTGGTGACGGGCGACTCCACCGGCTTGTGGGACGGCGTGTGCATGGTGCCGCGGAATCCGGGGCAGATTATTGTGATGAACCCCAGCTTCGAGGCCAGCGGCACGCCGCCGGCTCCGGGTGCGCTGGCCGCGGCGGCCGGGTGGTCGGGTGCGGGGACGGGCAGCGCGGGAGTGAATGATCCCGCGGGACCCTATGCGGACAATGGCACCATCCCCGAGCAGGACCATGCGGCTTTCCTGCAAAGTGATATGACCATTTCCCAGACGCTGCGGGGCCTGGCCGTGGGGGAAAATTACGCGGTGACCTTCCGTTACAATGCGAAGAGCGGCAACACGCCGCGACTGAATGTGGCCGTGGATGGGACCACCGTTTTTGACCAGGCGGTGACTCCGGTCGGCGGCGTGGCGGCCTACCGGACCGGCACGGCGAATTTCACGGCGGGAGGCAGCACGGCGGTTTTGAGTTTCGCCCAGACGGAGGCGGGGGATCAGACGGTTTTGTTGGATGACATCCAGGTGACTGGCGTGGTGCTGGAACCGATCCCGAATGTGCGCCTGGGGCCGACGGCGATCGAGGTGGCACCGGGTGGACAGACCGCGGTTTCGGTGACGGTTTCCGCCAAGCGGTTGGAAAGCGGTGACTCCACCGTGATCATGCGCCTGGCGAATACGGCGGTGGCGCGGTTTGTGGATGCGGATGTCAGCGGCTCGGTTTTCCTGACATTCCTGGGGGGTGCCGGTGACACGACCCTGACAACCATGATCGAGGGTGTGGGCCGGGGGAACACGGCGATTGTGGTGGAGGACAATGGCGGGCACGACGGCGTGGACGGCAGCGTGGTCGTGAATACGGTGACGTCTTTTGTCAGGAATCCCAGCTTTGAAACCACCGGCGC
>JAQGPD010000056.1 GCA_028293305.1 Verrucomicrobiales bacterium
ATGACCAGCAAGGTGAATGAGCACGCGCAGGGAAATTATTTTTTCCACACCGGCTATCCATTCATGGGCCATCCCAGCGCGGGGGCCTGGGTCAGTTATGGCTTGGGATCGGAGAATGAAAATCTGCCAGGATTCGTGGTCCTCCAAAGCGGCGGCGCGGTGGCTCCGCATGGCGGCATCGGGCTGTTCAGCAGCGGCTATCTGCCGGCGCGCCATCAGGCCTCCATCCTGCAGGCGGACCGGGGTGAAAACGCGGTGCCCAACATCCGTCCGTCGGAATCCGATATCCAACAACGCCGCCGCCTGGAGTTTGTCAGGAAGCTGGACGCGCCATTCGCGGACCATGCTTCCGATCCGCGTGTGGAGGCCGCGATCCGCAATGCGGAGACGGCTTACCGCATGCAGGCGGCGGTGCCGGACTTATGTGATATCCAGGGTGAAACGGAGGCTACGAAAAAGCTTTATGGCATGGATTCGCCGGATGCTGAAACCGCATCGTATGGCCGGCAATGCCTGGTGGCGCGGCGGCTGATCGAGCGCGGGGTGCGGTTTGTGGAATTGAGTTGTCTTAACAAAAACATCGGAGCGGGAAATGCACCGAATCCCTGGGACCAGCATGGACAGATCAAGGAGGGGCATGGGGCCATGGCGCATCAGGTGGATCAGCCGTTGGCGGGATTGATAACGGATTTGAAATCGCGCGGGCTTTTTGAGGAGACGCTTATTTTGTGTTCCGGCGAGTTCGGCCGCACGCCATTCAGTCAGGGTGGGGACGGGCGGGATCACAATCCGCAGGGTTTCAGCCTGTGGATGGCGGGCGGCGGCATCCGCGGCGGCACGGTGCTGGGAGCCACGGATGAACTGGGCTACACGGCGCTGGGACAGCCGACGGAAATTTATGATATCTATGCGACCATGCTGCATTTGCTGGGCATGGATCACGAAAGACTAACGTATCGGTATGGCGGCCGGGATTTCCGCCTGACGGATGTGCATGGCCGCCTGCTTCATGAAATCCTGACATGAATTTTCCGGGTGGTCCGCACCGTCCTTTGTGCGGTTTTCAAAGCGCCGGTTTTGTCCTGGGCACCAGCCTTCCAGCACGCAGGGCATCCGTGAAAAATCGCCTGTCCAAGGCTGCCTGCTGATGGATTCGCCTGGGGCCACGCAGGGGATTCCCGGATATCGCGTCGTCGTGAAAGGTGACAGAATAGTTTCAATTGAGTAGGTGACAGAACCGAATTGGCTCGACAGCCCCCGGTTTTTTATACTATTCATCGAATTTTACAAATTTCCCCCGGTTGCTGAATCCCCCCAGAGACAAAAACCGGTCGTCCTTTCCCCAGTCCGATCGCTTTCCCCTTCCCATGTTTAGTTCCGATGTTTTGCGGCGCGCCGCTGTTGCCCTTGTCTTGAGTTTTGGTCCCACCTCTGTCGTGTCCGCCGCGCCGATCATTTCGGAGTTCATGGCGGCGAATAAAAAGACTCTCGCGGACGAGGACGGGGCGTTTTCCGACTGGATCGAAATTTACAATCCGGACTCCGTGGCGGTGGAAATGGCGGGATGGCGGCTGACCGATAACAGCACAAACCCGGCGAAGTGGGTATTTCCGCCCATGCAGTTGGAGCCGGGCGGATTCCGCATTATATTTGCTTCCGGAAAAAACCGCGCCAACGCGGCGGGCGAGCTGCATACGAATTTCAGCCTGAGCGCTGCGGGGGAATATCTTTCCCTGAACGCGCCGGACGGCACGCCCTCCACGGAGTTCGCCCCGGTTTTTCCACCGCAGGAGGATGACGTCAGTTTCGGGTCCCAATTCACCTCCTCCACGCTTTTGGCCCCGGGCCACATCACGCGCTATCTGGTGCCGGCGAGCGCGACGCCCGCGTTGGCGACCTGGACGGCAACCGGTTTTGTGGACACGTCCTGGACGTCCGGCGTGACCGGGCTGGGTTTTGGTTTGATGGTGCCTGGCATGCTGGTGAAGGAGGTGAGGACGACCGCCGGTCTTTCCAATCTGGCGACCCTGGATGCCGCCCTGGCCGCCACGCCGAATCCGCCGACCCTGGTGGTGGACACGCAGGTCCGTCCCTATATCAATATGCTGGGGGAAGGCAGTGATGGCCATCTGGGGCTGAATCAAACTTTCGCGCTGCCCGGAGATGGCCATGGACTGAGGGCCACGGGTTTTGTCAGCATTCCGACGGCGGGGGTTTACACGTTCGGGGTGAACTCCGATGACGGCTCGCGGCTGCGCATCGATTTCAATGGCGACGGCGACTATCTGGATGCGAATGAGGTCGTGATTCTGGATGACACCGGCCACGGACCAGTGGATTTTTTCGGAACGCGCACCTTCGCCGCGGCGGGATCCTATCGGTTCGAGTTTTGTTATTTTGAAGGCGGCGGCGGGGATGAAGTGGAGTTTTTCGCCCAGTCCGGCACGCATACGGTTTGGAACACCGGCTTCCGATTGATCGGCGACACCGCAAGCGGCGGGCTGGCCGTGTCCACGCCCCCGGATGGGGCGAGCAGCGGCGGCGCGGTGATTTCCACGAATTTGCAAAGCGCCATGTTGGGGTCCAAATCCTCGGCTTACTCGCGCTCGACCTTCAACCTGGCCAATACGGCGGCGGTGAACGCGTTGACCACCTTGAACTTCGGGATGGCTTACAACGATGGTTTCACGGCCTGGCTGAATGGAACCAAAGTTGCCGAGCGCAATGCCCCGGCGTCCCCGGCGTGGAACTCCGTGGCCACCGCCGCGCGGGACGCGACGGTTTCCCTGACGCCGGAGAATATCAATATCACCGCATTCCGCTCGGCTTTGGTCGTGGGGACTAACAAATTGTCGGTCCAGGGCTACAATATTCTCTCCACCGACAATTCCTTCCTGATGCGGCCGACTTTGGTGGGGGGAAATCTGCAACCCGGCGGGCCGTTTTATTTCAATATCTCGACTCCCGGCACGCTGAACAACACGCCGACCAGCCTCGGTTTTGTGGCGGACACCACCTTCAGCCATAAGCGCGGCATCTATGCCGCGCCTTTCACGCTAACTGTCAGCACGGCCACCCCCGGCGCATCCATCAGCTATACGCTTGACGG
>JAQGPD010000066.1 GCA_028293305.1 Verrucomicrobiales bacterium
AAGGAAAATTGGAAAACCATCATTCCGGAATCCACCCAGGTCATCACCGGGGCGCATTTTTTGTCAGGAAAATGGATCATCGAGCGCATGAAGGACGCGCACGACGACATCACGGTCTATGATGCCGCAGGCAAGGAAACGGGAAAAATCCCGCTGCCCAACTTTGGCTCCGCCGGTGGATTCGGCGGCCGGCAATCCGACCGGGAGACGTTCTACACGGTCACGGGATTCGACACGCCGGGGACCATTTACCGGTATGATGTGGCTTCGCAGAAAAGCACGGTGCATCAGGACACGAAGCTGGATTTCGATGCCGCGGGCGTGGAGGTCAGCCAGGTGTTTTTTGATAGCAAGGACGGAACGAAGGTGCCGATTTTCCTGTTCCATAAAAAAGGGTTGGTGAAGGACGGGAACAATCCGGTTTTGTTATATGGTTACGGTGGTTTCAATATTTCCCTGACACCCTCGTTTTCGCCGAGTCGTCTGGCATGGCTGGAAATGGGCGGTATCTATGCGCAGGTGACACTGCGCGGCGGCGGCGAGTATGGGGTGAAATGGCACGAGGCCGGCATGAAGCACCAAAAACAAAATGTGTTTGATGACTGCATCGGAGCGGCCGAGTTTCTCGTTAGGGAAAAATGGACCCGTCCCGCCCGGTTGGCGCTGATGGGTGGCAGCAATGGCGGCCTGCTGGTGGGCGCGGTGCTGAATCAGAGGCCGGATTTGTTTGCCTGCGCCATTCCTCAGGTCGGGGTCATGGACATGCTGCGGTTCCAAAAATTCACCATCGGCTGGGCGTGGCAGGAGGAATATGGCAGCCCGGACGAGTCCTCGGATTTCCCGGTGCTGAAGGGCTACAGTCCTTTGCACACCATCCGCGCCGGCCAGGCTTATCCGGCGACCATGGTGATGACCGGGGACCACGATGACCGCGTTTTTCCGGCCCACAGCTTTAAATACGCCGCCGAACTTCAACATCAACAAGCCGGGGCGGCTCCCATCCTTTTGCGGGTGGATTTGCGGGCCGGGCATGGGGCCGGGAAGCCGACCATGAAAGCGTTGGAGGAAACGGCTGACGCCTATGCGTTCATGGCCCAGGCGCTGGGCATGGATGAAGCGCCTGCCAAAAAATAATAGGCATACAGATAGCCGCCCCGGAACCGCCGATGGTTCCGGCGTGGCTGGCGGCTTCGGGCCGGTATTTTTCATAACTGATTTTCCCGCAATCGGTCGTAATACGCCACTGCCGGTTAAAATGGATGCCGGCGCACCCTCGCGCACATTCGAGCCGGAGGATTTTGTGGTGAGGACCGCGTGGGGATGCATCCTTGCTGCGCGGTGCCGGCAAACCGTCCGTCGCCTGGCCTACCGATTCCAGCTGGGAATCGGTAAATTCCACACGCGCTTTTTCCAGCGCCACTGCCTTGCCGCAATACTGTCCACTAACACCTGCGGGATAAATCCTGCCGTTTTTACCGGTCCGGGATGACGCCGAGGGCGATAGGGATGTTAGCCCGGGGTTGCCGACCGTTGTCGGCTACCCCAGGTCCTTCACCCGCGAAATCCCGAACCCTGAAGGGGTTCAGGATCCCCGGCCGCCATGGCAACCCGGACCGTGAAAGTTTCATGGATTGACCCATTTCCGGAACCGCGTTGCGGTTGGAAATCGTTGTGGCCACTTCCCGGGGTAGCCGTGGCCACGGAAACCCCAGGCTGAATTCCCCAACGCCCTTGACGTAATCCAGCCGGATCTGTGATTGGAATGATGCATACAGCCTTTGAATGCGTGGCGGTTTCGAAACGCAGGGTGGGAATATACCGATTCCCGGCTGGAATTGGTATCAATCCTCCCGCCAGCTGTCACTTACAATTCTTTGGACGGCGACCCACCGGCCGGACTCGGGGTTGCCGCGCCACGCCAGCTCGACGATGACATAGGATTGTGCCTCCCAGCCGGCGCGTTCGCCGGTGGCCAGCTTTTGGCGGTAAACGAGACTTTCGAGATCCGCCCAGGCGTAAAAGGTTTCGTCACGGGTGGGAGGCTCCACGCTGTAGGCCACGCGCACCGTGTCCTGTCCAGGCACGGCCGGCCCGAAGTAGTGGGCACGCCGCAGGAGAACGCGGAACTTTCCGGGGGTCTCCGTGGGAGTGGCGAAAAATTCGCGCAATTTGTGGTCGTAACTTTCGACAAAAGTCTGCCAGTCCACGCGGAACCCGTCGGCGGATTCCTCCACTGCGAAGGGAATGGCCGCTTCCTGACCTTTGAGCGACACATTATAGAGATGGAATTTGAAGGAGGATTCCGGAAGCGTGCTTTCCGCCAGGAAGGTCATTTCCTCCAAGGGCAGGGGGCCGGCGGGGGTTTTTTGATAGTAAGCCTCCATCTCGGCTTTCACTTTTTCCGGGTGCTGCGAGACGCTGAGGCGGGTGGCAAGGTCCGGCGCCAGGAGAAACCGTTCCAGGCTGGTGCGGGAATTTTGTCGGAGCACCTTGCTGTCAACGTTCCTGATTGGCGCTGCGGGCGCTGCGGGCGCTGCGGGACCGTTGGGAGGCACTGCTGTCGGGGAGGTCGTCGGGGCCACTGCCACCTGGCCAGGCCCCGCGGGAAGCGGAGCCTTCATGTCAGGAGGAGGCAGAATGGCCGGCGGCGCTTGGTCAGGAACCACGGCATTTCCGGAGTCGTCCGGTCCCGACAGGGATAGCTTTGAAGCCATGGCGGGGTCCGCCGCCACGGTGGAAGGCACGGACACCGCGTTTTCCGCCGGTGCGCGTTCACGGTTATCAATGGACGGGAATGCGGACGCGGTTTCGGGCGCAGGGGGCTCGGGTGCAGCGGCTGTGGACGCGCGGGAGGAGGATGACGGAGCCGGGGTTTTGACGGGTCCGGATTTTTTGTGCTTTTGCTGCTGGAAATTTGATAGAGCGACCACCAGGGCGGCCCCGCTGCCAATGAGCAGCACGCTTTTCACAAAGCCGGAGCCCCGTGACTTCCGGGCCGGCACTTCGTATTGAAAATCCGGCCCTTCCATCATGGGGCTGCTGGGCGGGCGTGGAGCCGGGGAAGGCAGTGTCAGGGGCGGAGTCGATTCCGGCTGTTCCGCGATTTGGAATTCTGTTTGGCAGGATTTACACGTGACGACGGTGCCAGCCATGCTGGAGGGCACTTGATAGCCAGCCTCGCAGCCTGGACATTGAACGGTGAATTCATTGGGATGGGCCATGTCGGGCATAAGGGAAGTATGGCGGCAAAAGGTGTGCGATCAAGCCTTCTGAACAGTTGCTGGAAGTCGGCGCAGGATGGGCTTCAGCAGCAAAAGCGATATCGCGGTGCCGCAAATATCCGCGCACCAGTCGTAAATGTCCAGCCCGCTGCGGCCGGGGGTGAAGCTTTGGTGCCACTCGTCCAACCAGCCAACCGCCGCGCCCAAAGGCAATACGATGAGGGCCATCCGGAACAGGCTGAAATCCGTCCGCGGGCCAGGTGCCGCCGGTCTGAGCCATCCGAGAGCAAGGGCCAATCCCAGGCACAGGCCGCCGGCACAAAAATAGAGGGTGTGCTCCACTTTATCGATTCCCACCACATCAATATGCGGGCCGGGATGGCTCATGGAGGAGAGGACGCAGAGCACGGTGAACCACAGAAACCAAACCAGAATCCAGCAGCTGGACCGCGTGGGCAACCTTCTGAAAACCGGGGGCATCCTAACGTGGGCCGTTATGCAGTTCCGACTCCAGGCGTTCGCTCAGCCACTGCTTGATCATGCTTTGATAGTTCAAATAGCGGGATCTTGCCAGGCGTTTGATGCGCGCCAGCATGCGGGGATCGAAACGCAGGGTGATGGTCGTGCTTTCCCGGACATCCGGGCGGTGCAACGCGCTGTTCATCAGGCGGGCATCCAACTGATGTTCGGACCAGAAGCGGGCTTCCTCTTCTTCGTCGCCGAAGTCGGGAACCTCGCGCCATGACATGATTTTTTTCATCGGGTGGGAGGGGAGGGTCACAGGAATTCAGTGTTTTTGCGATCGTAAAAACTGAGCTCGTCCGCCGTCATGGAACGGGCGAAGAGCACACGGTATTTCTTTCCATCCGTCCAGAACACACTGAAAATCGGCTGATTCCCCACCGTTTTGCCCAGGCAAAAATAGCGGGATTCCGTGGGTTCATTCTCCGTCTCCGGCAAAAGCCGCAGGGAAAAAGGATCCTCGAAAGACTCCTCGATCTCCCGGGGGGGGATCATTTTCAGATCAAAGGGGGCGTCTAGCCAGTCAAAATCCATCGGCGGGGGCGGGGTCGGGGTGGTGGGAAAATGGACGGGAGTCCTGGGACAGCAGTCAGAAGGTAGCAGCCGGAAAGCGGGCGGGGAAACGTAATGTTTTCAGGATTTTTCAGACCGGCAGCGTGGAGGAATCAGGCCGGCGTTGGATCAGTTCGATTTCATAACCTTCCGGAGCATCGATAAAAGCGAAGACCGTCCCGGAGCTCGAAACCGTGGGTCCGTCGGACAGCGGATAGCCCAGCGCTGCCGCGTGCGCCGCGAAAGCGTCCAAATTCTCCACCTCGAACGCCAGGTGGGTCAGGTCCGGACCGACCACGACCGGACCGCTGGCATCGTATTGGCAGATTTCAATATGTTCCTGACTGTTTGGGGTTTCCAGAAACACCAACTCCGATCCACGGGGTGATTTATGCCGGCGGATCTCCTTCAATCCGAGCACCTTGGTGTAGAAATCAACCGTGCGCGCCAGATCGGCGACGCGGTATCGGGTATGCAAAAGGCGTGTGACCATGACGGGGGGACGTGGAGTGGGGAAGTGAAAAAAGTTAAGACCGGCAGGCAGGAACCCCCAACGTCCACGAACCAACCCCGGCGGCAACCCCTAATATTTCAGGCAGGGCATTTCCAAAATCCCGTCGCCCGCCCACCCGCGTCCAAGCCCCCTGCGCACCAAGCTTAAGTGGCTCCACCGGGAATCGAACCCAGATTTGAAGTTTAGGAAACCCCCGTTCTATCCGTTGAACTATGGAGCCGGTTTATTTTCAACGGGTTAGGTTGATTTTGGCCGGGATTTGCGGCTAGGTCCTGAAACAGTCGTGGAATGGACGGGGACGTTTTAGGATGGCCGGCAGCGCGGGACCATCAATGAACGAATTGAAGGCCGCAAGAAGGAATGCACTGCCGAGGGTCTTCAAAATCACCAATTCGGCACAGGGGCGACGCACGGGCTACACCGCTGCTATTTCAAAGTGGCATCAAAAAAGCAGGAAATGCGTTCGATCCTTTTATTCTGCGGCAGTTTGCCTGGAAGGGTGGCGGTAATCGTCGACACTAACATGGTGTCAGGGTGAATGGGTGCTCAGGTTTGCTATAACCCGCGCTTTGCGCCCTGGATGGCGATGCCGGGCAGGAGGGCCGGTTCAGTGAGAATCCGATTCAGTGGGAGGGCACCTCCACGCCGCCGGTCTTTGTGGCTGATGATGGGTTGATGGAGGCGTGTTCGGTCCTGTTTCCCGCGGCGATGCGGGAATCGACGAGCTTTGGGTTGCGGATTTGAGCTGAACCGGCCAAGAAACGGGATGCGCTATATTGAAAAACTGGCCGACCGTATTTCCAAAACCGGAAGCAATCTTTGCATCGGACTGGATCCTCGTCCCGATCTGATACGCGGATCGGTGAAGGACTTTTTGCTGAAGGTCGTGGAGGAGACGGCGGAGCATGCGGCCTGCTTCAAGCCCAACATCGCTTATTTCGAGGCCACAGGTTCGGCGGGCGTGGCGATGTTCGAGGAGGTGCGTGCGGCCATCCCGCGGGAAATCCCGGTGCTCCTGGATGCGAAACGAAGCGACATTGGGGAGACCCAAAAATACTACGCCAAGGCTTTTTTCGATACCTGGGACGTGGATGCGGTGACCTTGAATCCTTTTTTGGGATTTGATTCCATCGAGCCGTTTTTGGACTATGCGGGACGCGGACTTTATCTGTTGGCGGTGACCTCGAATCCCGGCGCGGCGGATTTGGAAATGCAGCGGCTGGCGGACGGACGACAGGTTTTTGAACTTGTGCAGGACCTTGCGCGACGGGCGGCGGGGAGCGCGGTGGATATCGGTTATGTGCTCGGCCTGACCAATGCCGCCTCCGAAGTATTATCAAAAATCGACGATGTTCCGCTGTTGGTCCCAGGCCTCGGAGCCCAGGGCGGCGACATCAAAGCCCTGGCCGCCGGCAACCGCAAAGCTCCGCAGCTGATCAATGTCTCGCGCGGCGTGCTCTACCCCTCCGGCAGTGAAACTCCCGCCGACGCCGCGAAACGCTACGCCGCCGAGATCCGCGCCGTGTTAGGCTAGTCACCAAGGCGCAAGCCGCCCCAAAGCAACAGTGCCCCGAAAAGTGGCGCTGGCTTCCAGCCAGCGCGGCCAATGGGCTTCCAGCCCGTTGCATTTCCTGATATGTCAGTGTCCCGCCCCCGGTGTTTGCGGGTGGGTGCTTTCCGCCTGACCCGGGGCTGGCAGAAGCAGTGGGTCGTGGTCGCCCGCTTCGCCGGCCCCGGCAGCGTGGACAGCCGCAGCTTTGCGTTTACGGCTCACCACCACATAAAACACCGGCGTGAAAATAAGGCCGAAGAACGTGACCCCGATCATCCCGGAAAACACCGCCGTGCCCAGCGCCCGGCGCATTTCAGCCCCCGGACCTGTGGCGAGAACCAACGGAAGCACCCCCAG
>JAQGPD010000090.1 GCA_028293305.1 Verrucomicrobiales bacterium
CTTTCCGTCCAACGCCCTACCCAGCTCCTCCCCTGCACAAAAAAAAGCATTCCGCAGGCAGCTCAGCGCCCGAGCGCACCAAAATAGGTCCTATATGTCCAATAGGTCTTATAGGACCTATCTTTTCCACCTGCGCTCCAGCCTTAGCCCCCCGCCAAAACCACCTCCCCGGCCTCAGCCTCAGCCCCCGCCTCCACCCCATCCCCCGCCCCGTGGAACTCCGCATCCTTCGCCAACCACGCCGCCGCAATATCCTCCAACTCCATGATACTCTGGATATTGCAAAACCGCTGCCTCAGCGCCCGGCCGCCCGGCAGTCCCTTGCTGTAGGCCATCAGCCGCGACCGCAGCGACTGCATCAGAAACCGTTCACTGTCAAAGCGTCCCGTCGCCATCGCCAGCCGCGCATGCCGCAGCATGAACGCCCAGCGCTCCTCCGCCTCCACCGGCGCCGCCTGCCGGCCGGTTTCCAAATACTCCCGCGCCTCACGGAACACCCACGGATACCCCATCGCCGCCCGCCCGATCATCAGCCCCTTCACCCGGGTTGTCCGCCGCCGATGTTCAATATCCCGTCCATTCGCCAGGTCACCATTTCCAATGATCGGCAGCCGCGACGCCTCCGCGCACTCGCCGATCACGTCCCAATTCGCCAAGCCCGTATACCCCTGCGCCCGCGTCCGGCCGTGGATCGTCACCGCCGCGATCCCGCAATCCTCCAACAATCGGCAAACCTCCCGCGCATTCACCGACTGCTCATCCCACCCGATCCGGATCTTCGCCGTCACGGGCACCGGCACCGCCTTCGCCACCGCCGTCGCCACCGCCGTCAAAAGCGGGCAGTCCTTTAAAAGAGACGACCCCCCGTTCTTCGCCACGACTTTGTTCACGGGGCAGCCGAAATTCAGATCAATAAAATCCGGCTGTTTCCAGTCCACCACCTTCCGCGCTGCCTCCGCCATATTCTCCGGATGCGCCCCGAAAAGCTGCACCCCCACCGGCCGCTGCCCCTCCTCGAAATCCGTGTAATGCCGCGTGCGGTCATCCCGGCGGATGATCCCCTCACTGCTCACAAATTCCGTCACCATCACCTCCGCCCCCAGCTCCTTGCATAGCCCGCGGAACACCGCATCCGTCACCCCGGCCATCGGGGCGAGATACAGAGGCGGGCGATCGGTTTGCAGCCAGGGAAGCATCCGCCACCATAAAACGCCCCCCCGCCGCGCGCAATCGGCTTCCCCAACCCCATTGACACCGCGAAGTCCTCGTTTAAAGTCCCGCCCCTTTTCCCAGTCCGGGTCAAGGCGTATCCGCTGCCCTACAGCCTCGTTTTTCCCCTCTGGGAAATCCCCCCTGTCGCCCACAGCGTCCCTCATATCCCACCTCCTGCTAGATCAAAAACACCATGGCCAAGACTCACGCACTCGCCGCCCACACCCGCAAACGCAGCGGCAGCGGCGCCCTCACCTCCCTTCGCGCCGAAGGACTCATCCCCGGCGTCGTTTATGGAAAAGACGTCCCCGCAGCCATCCTCCGCCTCAACCGCAAGGACCTCGAAACCGTTCTCCACCACAGCGTTTCCGAACACATCCTCGTCGACCTCACCATCGACGAATCCAAAACCACCACTCTCGCCCTCATTCAGGACGTCCAACACAACCCCCTGAACGGCAACATCCTGCACGTTGACTTCCACGCCATCCGCGAAAACGAGGTCATCCACGCGACCGTTCCCCTGGAACTCGGCGTCGAGTGCATCGGAGCCAAAGCCGGCGGCCTTGTCGAGCACCTCGTCCACAAGCTCAACATCACCTGCCTCCCGAAAGACCTTCCCGAGCAAATCATCGTCGATATCTCCAACATCGCCATCGGCGGCTCCATCCACACCAAGGAACTCACCCTTCCTGAAGGCGTCACCACCAACCTCGGCGCCGACGTCGTCATCATGCTCGTCGCCGCCCCCCGCGTCGTCGAAGTCGTCGCCGTCGCCGTCGATCCCAAAGCCAAAAAAGGCAAAGGCAAGAAATAATCCGCCGCGCCCCGTCCAACCGGGGCCTCCGCCACATTTCACGAAAAAGACGCAGGTCCGCCTGCGTCTTTTTTTGTGCCGGGATTCCATGCCCAACCCATGCATTATCTTCCCGTTGCGAAAGAATACACCCTGGCTTAAACCGCTATCATTCCCCCCCGAAACCAACAGATTTCCCGATTTCCCGATTTCCCGATTTCCAGATTTCTTAATTTGCAGATTTCTTAATTTTCAAATTTCTTAATTTCTTAATTTCCAAATTTCCCCCTCCCCCGTGTCCTTCCTCCGCCTGATCCTCATGCCGCTCCTGGCCCTGCGTTTGCTGGGCGGGGATCTGGCCATGTTGCAGATCGTGGCCTGGACCGGAATGATCGTCACCCGCACCGTCGATCAGGGATTGGCCGCAGCCGTGGAATCGACCGTCGACGGCGAGCATCCCTGTCCCCTCTGCCTCGCCGTCAAAGCCGCCAAACAAGCCGAGGAAAAACCCTCCCCCGTCTCCCCGGATTCCCTCGTCACCAAGCTCAAGCTGAAGGACGTCCAACGAACGGAAGACCTGGTGATCCCCTGCCCGCAACCCGCGGCAGCTCTATCACCCGCCCCCATCCGCCACCTCGCCGCCATCCCGCGCGACCTCCGCGGAGCACCCCCCGTGCCCCCTCCAAAATCCCATTTGGCGTAGTCATCGGCTATTGAGGAATCGCCGGAGAAAGGGCCCGCAACCTGAAAACTCATTCCCATCCATAACAGGAATGAGCCAGCCGCGGAAACCCCCAAAAGCGACCCGTCAGCTCCCTCAGCCTAGCTTGCCCAGCCCAAGCAGCCAGACCTAGCAGCCAGCCCTAGCAGCCAGCCAACTGCCAGACAACTGCCAGCCACTGCCAGCCACTGCCAGCCACTGCCAGCCACTGCCGGCCACCGCCAGACAACTGCCAGCCCAAACTGACAGCCCCGACCGCAAAACGACCGCGTAGCGGTCACGGAAGGTAGCCGTGGGATTCATCCCACGGTCCATCGGCAACAAACCTTTGGCGTCGCGTAGTGACGCAGGAATAGAGCGTGTTCCCATTTCCGATTCCCACCCGAATTCGGTATCACGCCCCTCCCGCACCCCGGCCGGCCTTCCTGATTGCCCGCCTCCTAACCGCCCGGCTTCTTTGGGGATTTGCCTGCTTCCCCGCTGGACGAACGACAAGTGACCTGCCCCCAGGTCCCAAAAACGGTGACCCCCACTGGCGTCTAAAACCCGCCATAAAACGGCCCCCGGAACCAACAAAAAACCGCCGCCGACCGACCCGGTCTCCCGGTCTCCCGCTCATCGCCACTACGACGGCACATCCACGCCCGTCGTCCTCATACGCCTCCCACCGCCTCCCCACCGCGGCCGCTCCGTCCCTTTCGTCCTTTTTGTCCTTTTTGTCCCTTCCGTCCTTCCCCGCCCGCTCACCCACTCCGCCACCTTTTCCCCTCCCCTCCTATCATGAAATCATTCTTCCCCGGATTCCTGGCCCTGGCCTCCTCCCTGACCCTGGCCCACGCCCACCACGGCCAGGAATTTTTCCTGCTCTACGATGCCCGCGTCCAACAACCCCGGCACGGGGTCCTCCAACAAAATTTCAGCTTCATCGACGAAGGCGATGACGACTCCCTCAGCCTGTCCCCCAGCCTCAGTCTCGGCGTCCTGCCCCGCACCGCTTTCAATCTGCGCGCCGATTTCGCCGACGACGCCAACCAGGGCTGGACCTACCGTTCCATCGAGCCCGGATTTCAAATCGACCTAACGCCGCCGAATTTAAAGCTGCCCATCCGCATCGGATTCGCCGCCAGCTATCAATTCGGCGAAGGCGGCGAAAGCACCCACACCCACGGCGCCGCGGACCTGTCAGGAGAAACCGTCGCCCACGTCCACGATAACAACTCCACCAACTCCACCGCCGCCGCCACCCACGTCCACGCCGCCGGTGCCGCCCACGACGACACAGGCACCGGCACCGCAGCCCACGACCACAGCACGCACGATCATCCGCCCCTCGTGGAAACCCCACCCGGCGAGGACGCCGGTCCCGACGGCCTCACCGCCGAGGAAATCGCCGCCATCAACGCCGCCAATGCCGCCGCCGCAGCAGCCGCCGATGCCCAAGCCGCAGCCGCGGCAGCGCAGGCAGCCTCCCAGGCCCAAGCCCAAGCCGCCAATACAGCCCCGGCCGCAAAACCAAAACCCAAATCCAAGTCCACCAAAAAAGCCCCCGCCCCCGCCGCTCATTCCCACTCCGCCGATGAGGCGGAATCCGGGCATTCCCACTCCGGCAGCATCCATAACCATGACGACAATCTCTTCACCGCGCGCCTGATCTTCGAGGCGGACCTAACCGAAAACACCCTGCTGGTGGCGAACCTCATCAACGTCATTCCGGAAGGCGGCGACGTCGCATGGGGTTATGCCATCGGCGTCCGCCAGCGGCTCCGGCCCGGCCTGTCAGTGGGCGTGGAGGCGCTGGGCGACTTCGACCGGAACAAGCACCAGGAAGTCCTCGGCGCCGTCTTCTGGGAACCCATGCACCATGTGTTATTGAAAGTCGGCGTCGGGACCGGCCTCACCGCCATCAGCCCGGACACCACCGTCCGCGCGGGAGTTCTTTGGATGTTTTAGCCGATTTTTAGATATGTTATTTTTTCACCGGATTTTCCGCCGCCCCGCCCGCCAGGGCCCATGCTCTCATGGGCCTATCAGAACCTTCGTGGCCCAGTTTCTCATCGCCGCCGCCATCCTCCCGGCCGCCCGCGCCGCCGTGGCCCACCAACACTTCGAAGGCCGCCAGACTCATCCCATCACCCTCTCGCCGGATGGCACCCGCCTCTTCGCGGTCAACACTCCGGATGGCCGGTTATCCGTTTTCGATATTTCAAATCCCGACCGCTCCGCCCCCTTGCTGATCGCGGAAATCCCCGTCGGGCTGGAACCTGTTTCAGTCCGCGCGCGCACCAACGAGGAGGTCTGGGTCGTCAATGAAGTTTCGGATAGCGTTTCCATCGTCAACATTCCCCGGCGCCTCACCGTGGCCACGCTGCGCGTCCCGGACGAGCCCGCCGACGTGGCGTTTGCCGGCGGAAAAGCCTTCGTCTCCTGTGCGCGGAATAACCAGATTCTCGTCTTCGATGCCGCCACCGCCACCCAAACCGCGGTGATCCCGCTGGAGGGCCTGAACCCGCGCGCCCTAACTGTCAGCACGGACGGCACCTTCCTCTACGCGGCCTGCCTCTTGTCAGGAAACAACACCACCGTCCTCCCCGCGGAGTTGGCTCCCAATCCCCCGGCTCCCACCAATCCCGCCCTGCCGCCGGCGCCTAAAACCGCGCTCATCGTCCCGGCCAACGACGCGCGCATTCCCTACACGGTGCTCGACCACGACATCGCGGAAATCTCCGTCTCCGGCAGCAATGTGGTCCGTTGGTTCAGCGGCGTGGGCACCCATCTTTTCGATGCCGCCGTCCACCCGGTCAGCGGCGATCTCTGGGTCCCCAACTCGGAATCCCTCAACCTCACCCGCTTCGAGCCGGCCCTGCGCGGCCATTTCATCGACCATCGGCTAACCAAAATAACCCTTTCCTCCGGCGTCGCCACCATCCACGATCTCAACCCCGGAATCGACTACGCCACCCTGCCCAATCCGGCCGCCGCCGCCACGTCCCTGGCGC
Source organism: Verrucomicrobiales bacterium (assembly GCA_028293305.1). Lineage (GTDB taxonomy): Bacteria > Verrucomicrobiota > Verrucomicrobiia > Verrucomicrobiales > V1-33 > CAIZWU01. The sequence continues at coordinate 5,726 of JAQGPD010000090.1, forward strand.
AACCGACCGCTTTGATTTTCCAACCGGACGGCACCGCCGCCTGGGTCGCCGCCTTCAACTCCGACCGCGTGGCCCGCGTCGCCAATGACGGCACCGTCACCACCCGCATCGATGTTAGGCTGCCTCTTCCCCCGGGCGGCGGGGACAACAACAGCCGGTTCATGCGCGGCCCGCGCGGCCTGGCCATCAACCCGTCGGGCTCGCGGCTCTATGTGTTGAATAAACTATCCAATTCCATCAGCGTCATCGACACCGCCGCCGCCGCCGTCCTCACGGAAATCCCCGCGGGCAGCCTCGACCCCACCCCTGCTCCTATCAAAAGCGGTCGCGGCTTCCTTTTCGATGCCCGCCTCTCCGGCAATGGCACCTCCTCCTGCGCCTCCTGCCACCTGGATGCGGACACGGACGGCATCGCCTGGGACCTTGGCGATCCCGGCGGCCTCATGGTGACAGTCGTGGGCTACAACAATTCCGTCCACAATGCCACGCCTCAAAACCGGGTGATGCATCCCATGAAGGGCCCCCTCCTGACCCAAACCCTGCGCGGATTTCTAACAGGCCAGCTTTTCCACTGGCGCGGCGACCGGCCCACCATCGCCAGCTTCAATGCCACCTTCCCCGCCCTCCTGGCAGGACCGGAAATCGCCGCCGGCGACATGGCGGATCTGACATCTTATTTGAATAGCATAAAACTCCATCCCAACCCCAACCGGAAGCTCGACCGCACCCTGCCCACGGCGTTGGATGGCGGGAACGCGGCCAATGGCCGTCTGGTTTTCCTGGCCCATGACACCTCGCACTGCATCACCTGCCACGCCACCAGTCCCACCAATCCCGGCGCGGGCACGGATAACAATATCGACCTCATGCAGGAAGTGGGCTCCACGCAGCCCGTGAAGACCCCGCACCTCCGCCTGGTCTATCAACACACGCCCTTCAGCCGCGCCGCCGGAGCGGTGAATATTTCCGGTTATGGATTGCTGAAGGACGGCACCGCCAACACCGCCGACCTGCCGATCGGCCACCCCTACGCGCTGGCCAATCTCACCACCCTCACCCAATTTTACGACCTCCGCGCCTTCCTCCAGGCTTTCGACACCGGCACCGCGCCGACGGTCGGTTACAGCCGCACCGTGACCGGCTTCCCCGCCTCCGGCAGCCCGGCGGAATCGGACATCATCGCTCTGGAGGCACGCGCCAGCACCCCGGTCAATGTCCCCGACTGCGACCTCGCGGTGACCGGCACTCTGGCGGGCCGGACCCGCCGTTTTGTCTGGGACCGGGGCCTCGGCCGCTACCTCAGCGACCGCTCGCTGGAAGCCCCGCTCACCCGCAGCGTCCTCCTGGCCTCCATGGAATCCGGCGACGCCCTGACATTTTCCGGCACCCTGCCCGGCCTCGGCACCGCGCGCGGCCGCGACCGGAATGAAAACGGAATTCCCGATGCCGATGAACCCGTCCCCGGACTGGAACTCGCCCGCGATCCCGCCGGCCCGATCCTGCGTTGGGATGCCGCCGCCACCGACTGGTATCCGGAAACAACCGGCTCCCTGCCGCAGGCGTTATGGCAGCCCCTAACCACACCAGCCACCCCATCCTCCGGCTTGTTATTCACCCGTCCGCCCGCCGCGCAGCCCTCCGGCTTTTTCCGCCTGCGCCGCACCTGGTGAGGTCCGGCCCCATCCCTTTTGCGATCCTCCGCCAATAGCAAAAACCCGGACAATAGCCAAAACATAAATTTGATAGCAAAGCCAAAAACCAACCCTTCCCCACCACCTGACAACACACCATGAAAAACAACAATAATAACACTAACAAAGCCATCGCCTCACTCACCCTGACCCTTCTCAGCCCGGCGCTCCTCTCCACGCTGCACGCCTCCACCATCATCAGCGCGCCGACCGGCGGGGTCGCTTACAACTCCGGCCTCAGCCTGACCGGGTCCGATTCCGGGTCCGTCTCCGGCTCGGTCGGCCAATGGAGTTGGCAGGATCCCGCCGTCGCGGATGCCAATGTCCCCAACGGCGGCTGGGGCCACACCTCCAACTGGATCGCCATCACCCTGACAGAACCCGCCATCCTGCAACTGACTCTTTCGCGCAACGCCGCCGTGCCCGCGATTCCCTCCGGATTTTTCCCCGTGGACAACTATTTCCCCGCCTTCACCCTCTGGCAAAACTGGGACACGGATGCCGCGCCGTTGGATTTTTATGACGCCGCCATGGCCGGCCAGCCGGGCAACTATCACGTCTATCCCAACACCGCCAACGTCGGCTGGGCGGAGGATTTGGCCTACCTCGACCACTACCGGAACAACGGAACGGAAACCTCCGTCACTGCCTCATGGCCCCTCGCCGCCGGGAACTACACCTTCGCCGTCGGTGGCCTCGCGGCGTCCTCGGTGGGCGCCTCCCGCCAAGGTTATCAGGCCGCCTTCAGCACCAGCGCCATCCCCGAGCCCGCCAGCCTGGCCTTCCTCGCCCTGACCGGCCTGGCCACCCTGCGCCGCCGCCGCGCCTGATCCGACCGGTTTATTTTCCCGCAGGCCGATAGCCTGACAAAACGCCCGGCCTGGCACCACCCATCCTCACCATTCCATCCTGCCTGCCTGAAAAGCAAATTCCCAACCCCATTTATCGCTTGGCTCCCGGCGGGAATCCCACTCGCCGGGCTTGCCTTCCCCCGCCGTCGTAGCTAGCCATGGGAAAGTAATCCCACCGCCACTCCGTATTTCAAATCACGGCGCAGCGGCCCGCGGACTGCTTTCCTGCCACCACCTACTCACCAATCCATGAAAAAACCAATCCTCACTCTCCTCAGCCTCGCCATCCTCTCCACCGCCGCCCGCGCCGAAGAAGGCCCGGACTTCGCCAAGGAAATCGCCCCCATCCTGGAAGCCTCCTGCGTCAAGTGCCATACCGAAGCCAAAGCCAAAGGCAAGCTCCGCATGGACACCAAGGAAATGGCCATGAAAGGCGGCAAGGAATCCAAACTCATCGTCCCCGGCAAACCCGACGAAAGCTCCCTCATCAAAGTCCTCCTCCTCGACCCCGCTGCTGACGAAGCCATGCCCCCCGAAGGCAAAGCCCCCCGCCCTGACGCCCCCAAAATCGAACTCCTCAAAAAATGGATCACCGCCGGAGCCGTCTGGCCCGACGGAGTCACCCTGAAATCCTCCGAACCCGCCAAATAACCCCCCCACTTCCCGGCCCGACGCCCCCCATGCGGCCGGCCAACAACCCCCCCCAC
>JAQGPD010000095.1 GCA_028293305.1 Verrucomicrobiales bacterium
CAGGCCAAAAATCCGCTTTCACCGGGCCGGATGAAACGGATGCCGGAACTGCGGCGGAAGGACATGACGAGAATGGAGAAATTATACTGCCAGACGGCGAACCGGCCTCCCTTTCTGATCATTTCCAATACTTGGCCGGCGGTCAGGTCCTCGGTGCCGGGAATGAAGGCACCGTCCATCACGAGCGGGATGTCCAGATTGACGTCCCGAGGAAGAGGCTCGGCGCGGTAGCCGGAAGTGGGAGGCGTGTAGGGATTGGCCGGGGACTGCGTGGCATTGCCCGGCATCGGAGGCGGCGCATTCCGGAAGACTGGCGGAACCGTGGGGGCGGGGACGGCGCTGGGTGGCGTGGCCAGTTCACTGAAAACTTCATGCGCGGGTGCCCAGTCGCAGCCGCCCTCCTCACCCACCAGACTGTCCCGGGTGATTTCGCCCTTTTTCACTTTTCCCAGAATATCCCCGGCATCCCAAGGTCCATCCGGCGCATTGTTCAGAAAAAGATAGTAACGTTTCATCAATTTCTGCGTGGAATGACTGGTCACATGGACTTTTAAAACTAAAATTTTGAACAGATTAATGAGTTCGAATGATCAATCCTTGTATCATCCAGCGCAATCCTTTGATTTGGAATCGTTGGCTTATTTCGGGTTATTTTTGGAATGGGCCGGAGGCAATAAAGAAAAACGAGCAACGCCCCCTCGCGCATCCGCCAGAGCAGGTTTCCGGAGGCGACCACGGGAGGAAAAACACGAACCGGCGGAACCGCAGCCGCGATTCCATTGCTATTTCCGCAACCGGATGATAATTATTGGATAAGCTGATCCTGGCATAACCGTCGCCGCGGCTGTGGGATCGCCGGTCCAACTCTCCGAGTTTGAATGAATGCGTTCCACGCCGACCCCGCCGTCCGGCAACGCTTGGTCGAATATCTCGGCGGGGACACCCTCGAGAACGCCACGGCGTTTTATATTACGCACTCGGATGGCTGCGCGTTCCAACGCCCGGAGTTGCACCCGCCCACGGAACTCAATTGGTTTTTGGATCAGGAATTGGATATTGCGCGATCACTCGCGGACCGTGAATCGCTATTGCTGCACTTGGATGTGGAATATGTTAATTTCGATTCCCCGGGCGAAGCCTATGTGGACCCGTGGCGGACGTTCGATCTTCAGGAGCCCACCGTGCGGGCGATTGAAGCGGTGCTCTGCGGCCTGGGCATCGCGCCGCTGCATCTCATCACCGGGCAGGGTCATCATTTTGTCTGGCGGGTCAGGCAATCCTCGGCTGTGGCGCAAAAAATAGCCGCTCTCGACCCCGCGCCGGAACTTGTCAGGGAATGCGCGGCCCGGGCGGGCGGACCGCTTTGCTCGCAGATCACCGCCTGGCAGCAACAGGCGTTCTCGGGCATCGCGTTGTTGATGGAATACGTGGCCCAGCGGGTGAAGGCGGAGGCCTCTCCCGCCAGTTCGCTGCCCGTGGAAATCACTGCCGTGCATGTGGGACCCGGCCAAGGCGGACGACGGGAAATGATCTCCATCGACATTTCCGAATATGGCGACCCGCTGCACACCCGGATGGTTAGGATGCCTTTCACCAACTATCTCAAACCCTGGATCACGGGCTTGGCGCGCGACCTGGGAATCGAAGCCGAGGTGCCGCTTTTCCGCGCGATTCCATTGCATGAGATGGATGTGCGCCAGGCGATCAAATTCCGTCAGGATGAGGGCGATGTCCTGGAGCTGGCCAGGCGGGCCGGCGTGCGCATCCCTCTGCAGGAGGAAGGCACTGACAAGCTTTTGGAATGTTATCTGGCCTCGCCGCTGCGGCGGTTTCATAACGGTTATTATGCCGAGAAACACGACCTTGCCGATCTCTGGCCCGCGACCTACGGCAGCACCCCGCTGGAGGCGCTCCCCTATTGTGTGAGGGACATTCTGGAATGGCCCAACGACCGCCTGCTGAAGCCCGCCGGCCTGCAGATGATCGCTCGCACTTTTCTGGCGGAAGGCTGGCATCCCCGTCACATCGCGGGGCTGATCCGCTCGAAGCTGGCGGATCCCCGCCACGGCTGGGGGGTGGATTGGCAGGATTATGAACCCGGCACGCGCGCGGATTTTTACACCCGGCTTTTCACGGGACAATGGGCGGCGGGGCTGGATGGGCTGGTCGATTTCAACTGCACCTCCACCCAGGAAAAAGGCTTCTGTCCCAGCGCCGGAGCCTCCGGCTGCACCTTGTCAGGACATCGGGACCGCATCGCTTTTCCTCCACCCTTATGAACCCCTGGCCCATCGGACTCTCCACCGGTTGTTTTTATCAACGCTCCATCTTCGACGTGCTCCACGCCATCCGCGACGGCGGGTTCGATGCCGTGGAGGTGTGCTCTTTTCCCAAGCATCTGGACTATCATAACAAGGACGATGTCGCCCGCGCCGGCGACCTGATGCGCAGCCTCGGGTTGCGTCCCGTGTCGTTCCACGCGCCATTTGCGGATGCCATCGACATCACCGCGCCCGACCCCGCCGCCCGCGCCGCCGCCGTTAGGGAATTGATCACCGCCTGCACCGCCGCATCGGTCATGGGGGTTGAAAAAATCGTCCTGCATCCCGGCCCCGAGCGCTCCGGGCGCCCGCCTGAGCATGAGTTCCTGGAGCGCATGCGGCATGCGGCGGAATCCCTGAATACCGTGGCCGGCGCCTGCTGCACGCTGGGCGTGGAGCTGGTGTTGGAAAACATGCTGCCGCACCTGCTTTTCGGGCATACCAATGACATGATGTATCTGCTGGGCAGCATCCATGCGTGCACCGTCTCCGCCTGCCTGGACACCGGCCACGCCTACCTCGGGCGCGAGCTGGGTCAGGTGATCCACCAGCTGTCAGGTCATCTCCGGCTCGTCCACGCCAATGACAACCGCGGCGACCGGGACGAGCATCTCCCTCCGGGCGAGGGCCACATCGACTGGCCCTGGGTGTTCCGGGAGTTGCAGCGCTATCATTTTTCCGGAACGCTCATTCTGGAGCTTTCCTCGCGCCCGGACGAGTCCGTCCCCGACATGCTGGGACGCGCCCGGCATTCCCGGGATTTCCTCCTCGACCTCATGAAACGCATGGCCTGAACAAAACCGGACTCGCCGCCGCCCCATGCCTAACAGCTTGCCTTCCGGCGCGGGCTCCTCCATGATTCCGCCATGCGACCCACCCTGCTGCTTCTGACTTTTGCTGCCCTGTCCCCACTTGTCAGCGCCGCTGAACCCCCCACTCCCGTGAACCCCGACGCCCCCCTCAACCGCCTTTCCAAGGAAAAGTCACCCTATCTTCTCCAGCACCAGCGCAACCCCGTGGACTGGTATCCGTGGGGTGAGGAGGCCTTCGCCAAAGCCAAGGCGGAAAACAAACCCATCCTCCTCAGCATCGGCTACAGCACCTGCCACTGGTGCCACGTCATGGAGCGCGAATCCTTCGAGAACCCGGAGGTCGGAAAATATCTCAAGGAACATTTCATCGCCATCAAACTCGACCGCGAGGAGCGGCCGGATATCGACCACGTCTATATGACCGCCATGCAGGCGCTGGGTCTGGGCGGCGGCTGGCCGCTGAATGTTTTCCTGACACCGGACCGCAAACCGTTTTACGGCGGCACCTATTTTCCGCCCGAGGACAAAGGCGGACGGCCTGGCTTCCTGAGCATCCTCAAGCGCATCGCGGGGCTGTGGGAAAAAGATCCCGCCGGAATCCGTGAGGACGCCAACAACATCACCACGCAGCTCCAGGCCCACATGGCCAAGGACGGCGCCAGCGATCCCACGGCGGTCGCGGACCGCGCGCTGGTGGCCTCCGCGGCGATTTTGTTCTCGGAGAATTACGATGAAAAATTCGGCGGATTCAGCGCCGCGCCCAAGTTCCCGCAGCCGAAAATCCCCAGCCTCATCCTCATGGCCGGCGTGCACACGGAGAACCGCATTCTGTTCAACGAGGTCCTTTTCACCTGCCGCCGCATGGCCGCCGGAGGCATGTATGATCAGATCGGCGGCGGCTTCTCGCGCTATTCCGTGGATGAAAAATGGCTGGTGCCCCACTTCGAGAAAATGCTCTACGACAACGCCCAACTCATCGAGCTTTACCTCGATGCCGGGCTGGCTTCCGGCGACCCGGCTTTCCACGCGGTGGTCCGGGATATTTTACGTTATATCCTGCGCGACATGACGCATCCGGAGGGCGGTTTTTATTCCGCGGAGGATGCGGACAGCGAGGGGCAGGAAGGGAAATTCTATTGCTTCACCAAAACGGAACTGGAGTCCATCCTGACAAAAGAGGAGGCCGCCTTCGCCCTGCCTTATTTTGGCGTGACGGAGAAAGGAAATTTCGAGGACCACTCCCATCCCAACCCCCTGCCCAATCTCAATGTCCTCCACATCGCGGATCCGGAACGCAAGCTGACCGAAGTCGAAACCGCGCTCCTGGCCACGGTGAAAGCCAAGCTCACCGATGTTAGAAAAACCCGCGTCCGGCCCCATCTCGACGACAAAATCCTGACTTCCTGGAACGGTCTCATGCTGGGTGCCATCGCCCGCGCCGGCATCATCATGGACGAACCCGCCTGGCTGGACGCCGCCAGGAAAAACTTCGATTTCATCACCGCCAAGCTCTGGGACCCCGCCACCAAAACGCTTTACCACCGCTGGCGCGACGGCGAGCGCGACAACGCGCAACTCCTGACGGCGTATGCGTTTTACCTGAAGGGCAGCATCGATCTCTATCAAACCACGCTCGATCCCAAGGTCCTGACATTCGCGATCGATCTGGCCGACAGCATGATCGCGAAGTTTTACGACGAAAAATCCGCCGGCTTCTACAGCAGCACCGCCGGCGGCAGCGACTTGTTATTCCGCGCCAAGGACGACTACGACGGCGCCGAGCCCAGCGGAAACTCCACCGCGGTCCAGGCCCTGCTCCAACTGGCCGCCATCACCGAAAAGAAAAACTACCGCACGGTCGCCGACGCCACGCTGAAACTTTTCGCCGGCCGCATGAAGGAAATGCCGCAGGCCCTGCCGCTCATGCTGCATGCCGTCGCCTTCGCGGGCGAGGAACCCTTTCGCGCCGTCATCGCCGGGGACCCCGCCCTGCCGGAAACCAAGGCGCTCCTGCGCGCCGCCCACTCCGTCTATCAAAATCATCGCGTCATTCTAGGCACCGCCGGCCCGGTCGAACCCTTCGCCCTGACGCTGCAACCACCGGCCGGCAAAGCTCCCACGGCTTTTATCTGCACCGGCTCCAGCTGCCTCCCGCCCACGGGGGATCCCGAGAAGGTCAAAAAATCACTCCGTCCTCCAGGAAAAATACAACCCGCCGCGCCGGATGCTCCCACCGCCCCGGTGGCCACCCCGTCGCCGGCCCCGAATGCAGGTCAATAACCAATCCCGGGGGTTGTGGAGCCTCGATCTTCATAAACTTTTACCGATTTTTTGCATAATCCACTTGCACCATCCCCCACCCTTTGCTTGGTAGCGGTCCGCTCGCGTTGACCCCCTCAAACAGTCTTCGCAAGGAGCGGAAAACTCTGAGTCAAATCAGGGACACCCAGCTCGGGTGGCGGAATGGTAGACGCGTGCGTTTGAGGGGCGCATGGGGTAACCTGTGGGGGTTCGAGTCCCCCCCCGAGCACCACTTCCTTTTTCTTCGGGATTTTATGTTGTCCCACCTTTACCCAACAAGGGCGGAGCTTTGCGGAAACTTATGGGATTGGCGGATTGTGCAAAACAGCTGGAATTTAGGGAATTATCGATGCTGATTCGCAAATTGTCGAAATTTATCAAAATTAAAGTGGAATTTGTGAGGAGTTCTGTTATTGATCGAAAATCTCCGTTAGTTTTATCGAGAGACCCATCGCCAACGGCTCATTCGCATGAAATCCACTTTCGCTTCCTTCTTTGCCGCAGCTTTCACATGCATCCTGCTGGGTGCGCCCGGGTTCAGCCCGGCGGGCGTGGTGCCGGAAGGTATGATGCAGGAAAACGTGGGTTCCGGCTGGGACGGGGTGGCTGGCGTCGTGGCCGGACCGAATGCGGATGGAACAAATCGGCGTATCTATGGCTGGGAGGCAGGCGGCAAAGTATGGATTGTGGAAAACGGCGTGCGCCTCGCTTCCCCCTTGGTGGACATCAGCGCGGAGGTCGGACCGGAGCTCAGCCTGCTGGGGTTTGCCCTGGATCCCGACTTTCAAACCAATGGTTATATTTACCTGCTCTACACGGTGGACCGCCAAGTCCTCCTGGGCAGTCCCGGGCGGGCCCCGAGCATCGGACGGGTCACGCGCTACACCTGCCGGCGCGATAACAATTTCACGTCGGTGGACCCTGCTTCCCGGAAAATCCTGATCGGTGAAAGTAAATCCACCGGCATTCCGCTCCTGGAGCGGTCGCACGGGGTGGGTTCGCTGGTTTTCGGCGAGGACGGCACTCTGCTGGTCTCGACCGGCGATGGCGCGGGCGGCAGCGACACGGAAATTGATATTGGCAACAGCCCCAACGCCCTGCAGGCCGTTGCCGACGGGATCATCCCGGCCAGTTTGAATATCGGGGCATGGCGGAGCCAGTCGCTCGACAGCATGAGCGGAAAAATTCTCCGCATCGATCCCGCGACCGGTGACGGCATTGCCGGCAATCCCTACTATCAAACCGGCAGCCCGAGATCGTCCCGGTCGAGGGTGTGGGCGCTGGGGCTGCGAAATCCCTACCGTATCACTATCAAACCCGGCACTGGCAGTGCGGATCCTGTCAGACGCTATCCCGGACTGATCGTGCTGGGGGATGCCGGATGGAATTCCCAGGATTCCCTTTTCCTGGGCGGGGAAGGCTATAACATGGGATGGCCCGCGTGGGAGGGATTCGACCCCGCGCCCGGCTACGACGCGGTCACCCCGCCCGCCTCCGTGAATTTGTCAGGGCGGGTCAATCCTCTGGCCTCATGGACGCCCACAGATGCCCGGATCCGGAGCGGAGGCCGGTTTTATACCATGGGAGCGCTGGGCTCCGTGGTGGCTGGTCCGGCTTTTCAGGGACATGCCAGCATTGGCGGCACTTTTATCGACAGCGACACCTGGCCCGCCGCATGGGCCCATTCCTATCTGCACATGGATTGGGGCTCGGACGATCCTTCGACGGGCTGGATCCGGAGCTTCCAGGATGTCCAATCCGGCGGCATTTATTCCGTCCAACCCTTCGGCAGTGGCTGGAACCACGTCTCCCACCTCAGCTTCGACAAAGCCGGCAATGCCCTGCTTTGCGTGGTGTGGCCGTCCACGGTGCTCCGCATCACGCCCATCCGGGACATCGCCGCGCCCACCATCGCCCTGACAGCTCCCGCGGTGGAAGTGCAGAGCAACCATGTGACCGTGAATGTCACGCCATCCGAACCCCTGACCGGCTTGACCCCGGCGGATTTTGCGATCGTGGGCGGGGACGCCATCGAACTGAGGAAAAATGGCCCCACTTATATCCTGACTGTTTTTCCGCGCACCCTGAGCGTTTCCGTCACCCTTCCCGCCGGCGTCTGCACGGACCTGGCGGGAAATGGGAATGTCGTTTCCAATACTGTCACCACCAGCATTTCCACCGCCACCACCATTGTGCCCGGTTTGAAAATGGAGGTCTTCAGCGATACTTCGCTGCTCCAGCCGGCCTTCACGCAAATCGCTTCCCACATCCTTTTCCTCTGGGGCGATAGTGGCCCGCGGGCGGACCTCGTGGACGGATTCTCCGTCCGCTGGAGCGGGCGCCTTATCGCCCCGGCCAACCCTGCCAAGCGCCTCCTGGTCGATTCCGATGACGGCATCCGCCTTTATGTAAACGGCCAACTGATGATTGATAGTTGGGACCAGCCCGGCATCCACTGGCAGCAGGCCACGCCGGACCTCATCCTGATCCCCGGTGAGAAATATGATATTGTTTTGGAATACCGCGATCTCTCCGGTTTCGCCACTGCCGTGCTTTTCGCGGGGAATGACACCTACACTTCGCCGATTCTTGATTTCGAGACCACCGTGGGAGGGACTGCGGAAGGGCCCGCCTTCACCCTCAGCGCGCCTATCGCGCAGACCGTGGGCGGATTTTCCGTGGAAGTCAGCGCCAGTGCGGCCACCACCGGACTCACGGCTTCGGATTTTGTGGTCGGCAATGGCCATGCCCTATCGCTTTTGGAGATTGGAAACCTCGTCCCAAGTGCCGGGCCGACCTTCCTGCTCAGCGTGGAACCCTCGGCTTCCGGCGGCGCGGTCACCATCCAACTTCCAGCCGGTGCCGCGACGGATGCCGTCGGTTCGCCGAACACCGCCTCCAACACGGTGACGGTGAACACCTTGCTTCCTGACAACGACATCGGTTTGCTGGTGAATTACTTTTACAGCGCCGACCTCCAATATCTTTATTACAGCCAGGATCACCAAATTCCCGCCTTCAACTGGGGCGCGACCGGTCTGCCCGCCATCGGTCGCATCCCGGCCAGGACCGACGATTTTTCCTTCCGGGCGGTTGGGAAAATCATTCCTCAATTCAGCGAGACCTATCAATTTATCGCCGACTGCGATGATGGCCTCCGCCTTTTTGTGAATGGTGTGAAAATCCTCGATTCGTGGGACAACAGCGGCGTCACCTGGCAGCAGCCCTCCGCCGCCATCGCCCTGACCGCCGGGCAGGAGTATGACTTCAAACTGGAATACCGCGAGAAATCCGGCACCGCGCAGATTTTTCTCTTTTGGCAGAGCCCCAGCCAGGCGCTGACCCTCATCCCCGTCTCCGCCTTCCGGCACCACGCCGCCGACGTGCCTCCCACTGACAACATCCCGCCGGCCGTCGCCATAACATCCGGCGGCGTCCCCACCGTTTTCAGCGGCTTCCCCAATCCGAACCAATTCAGTGTCAGAATAACCCCTTCCGAACCGGTGACGGGTCTGGACGCCTTCGATTTTGTCCTGACGAATTGTTTTCTGGCCAGCACCTCCCCGCCCACCCCTGCCC